>NZ_AAWS01000065.1 GCF_000169175.1 Microscilla marina ATCC 23134 | reverse complement strand
TAACAGGCAACAATACGGATTCGCTTTATACTGGTTGCTACCTTGCCGAAAGTATAGAAAAACAACTTGACGAAAATAACAGTAATTTGCCTGTACACTCACAGACGACCATTATTCCTTTTTCGCTGGCAAAGTTGTATATCGATGGTTGGAACACCCGCGCAACCAATGATATTATAGATAGTTTTCACGCACCTATCACCGACTCACTCACTAAGGTGACCGAAATAGAGAGGGCTGCATTTTATACCTACTCGTCTCAGGATGTACAGGACTTGAAGGATATACTGAAATCTAACCCAGGACTTGAGGTCAGCAACCTGTTCTTCTTTATGGGGGCAGGCGACCCTAACCCTGGATACGGACACCCTTTTGCATACCGTCCTATTTTGCGGGTAGTATTTAGTGAAAAAGACGAAAAGACTAAATTAGACCCTATGATTGGCACTGCACTAAACATACCTCCTCAAGTAAAATTTGAAACCACAGAAAGTGGTACAGGAGGGGTAGTAACGCTAGAGTTTGCGGCTCCTTGCCCACCTTTTTGTGGTGGCGGCGGTGGCGGTGGCAGTCGTTTGTAAAAAAATGATATAAGTGAACTTTTGATAGTTCGCTTATAGAAGTCGTCTCAACTTTTAATAATGAATTACAAATGGCTCATTTTGTCTACTAGCTTCGATATTTTTTATTACCATAGTACTGCTATGCTTCAAAAAAAAATCATCGTTATCGAACAAAAGCAACCATTTTCATCAAAAAAGTCGAGATGACTTCCTATTTTTAAAAACAACTTAAAAACTATGTATTCATTACTTCTTACAATTAATTGGTCGTTTGTACTGGCTAATGTATCAGTAGCTTCTATTCTACTACCAGCAATACTGGCAATCATCCTCTTTAAAAAACAGACGCTTCCCTTAAAAATTTTGAGTATTTTATTATGGGTAGGGGTCTTGGTTGAAATAGTAGCCCGCACCCTGGCAATTTATAAACTACCCAATTTGCCAGCTTTGCATGTGTATGTAGTCATAGAGTTTGCGCTACTTGCCTGGATGTACCAATTGTACCTGCATAAAACTTATGCGCGCTATGTGATTCCTGTGATTATTATCGCCTTCACTATATTTTCTATTATCAATAGCTTATTTATCCAATCTATTTATACTTTCAACACTTACTCCCGCCCCATTAGCAACCTTTTGCTTATCATATTTGCGCTGTCTTATTTTTACAAAATGTTGAGGGAACTAAAAGTAAGGTATTTAGAAAAGGCACCCATGTTTTGGGTCAATACCGGCATTTTAATTTACTTTTCAGGCAGCCTGTTTTTATTTATTTTCAGCAATTATATTGTTTCTGACAAAGGTTTATTATTATTGATGTGGAATATACATTCGTTCTTGAATATCATTCATAATATATTTTACACAATAGGTTTATGGCTCAGTCGGGAGAACTCGGAGTAGGCACAATGCTACTTATCGGCACAGTAGGTATGCTACTGCTGGCAATGGCAGTAATCGTGTTTTTTTTGGTGTATCAACGCCGTTTGCTTGCCCAACAAGAACAGCTACAACAAATAAAAATAGAACAACAAAAAGCCTTGTTAGAGGCTAGTTTGCAAACCCAGGAAAACGAACGCCGCAGAATAGCCAAGGATTTGCACGATGAGGTAGGCGCCAACCTGTCTACAATTAATTTATTTGCCAAACAAATAGAGAAGTTTGTAGAAAGAGAGTCAAAGGCAGGCAAAATGGTAGGTAAAACCAAAGATTTGATTGCAACTACTATAACCAGTGTACGTACCATTTCTAAAGACTTACTCCCCGCTACGTTGGATCGCTTTGGGTTGGTAGAAGCTGCCAAAGAGCTTTGTGACCGGATTAATCAGGCAGATGCCGTATTGGTAAATTTTGAGCATCAGGTAACCGAAGAACGCCTGTCCCAGCCCCAGGAACTTGCCTTGTTCAGGATTATCCAGGAACTCTTCAATAATACCCTTAAACACGCCCAGGCAACCCAAGTCAACTTGTTTATCCATTATACTCCGAAAAGCCTAAAGATTATATTTAAAGATAATGGAGTGGGTTTTGACGCCAATGCTTTGATGCAAAGTAAGGAAAGCACCAAGGGGTTGGGCTTAAAAAACCTCGAAAGCCGTGCCCAGGTATTAGGTGCAAGCCTCAACTATACAAGCCCTCCCGAAGGTGGAACTCAAGTAAATATATTGAGTAATACTGCTTAAAAATTATTACCTTGCTATTCTATATTTGCGTATAATAACTTCATCCTTTTACCTCTACCGGATGATTTATCTGGAGCCCTTTGCCTTTTGATATACTACCTACATTTTGCATCAACCGTCAAAGTCGGGGCTTGTCTTGAGAAACCTACAAACATTATAAATTATGCCAGTTAAAGTAGCAATTGCTGACGATCACGTGCTTTTTCGCAAAGGCTTGGTCACTATTCTAGAGCTTGATGACAATATCGAGGTTGTTTATGGTGCCGATAATGGCAAAGAACTGATAGACAAAGTAGACGCACAACCACCTGATGTGATATTGATGGACTTGAAAATGCCCGTAATGGACGGAATGGAGGCTACCAAAATAATTAAAGCCAAATACCCTGAAGTAAAGGTGCTTGTTTTATCTATGTACGACGAAGAGAAGTTTATCATTCATTGTCTCGAACTAGGCGCCAATGGTTACCTACTCAAAAATACCGATCCTGACGAGTTAGTGCATGCCATAGGAACAGTTATGGCAAAAGATTTTTATTTCAACAACCACATATCTACAGTAATGCTCAAGGGGCTTAACCAGAAAAAAAGGGCTAAAGGTAAGCCTCAGTTTGAAAACAGCATAGAGTTGACCAAACGTGAACAAGAAGTGTTAGAGTTGATCTGCAAGGAACTTACTACCCCCGAAATGGCAGAAAAACTGTTTATCAGTAATCGCACAGTAGAAGGGCACCGAAAAAATCTACTGGAAAAAACAGGGGCAAAAAATACTGCCGGATTAGTGGTTTTTGCGCTCAAAAATGAGTTGGTGGAGATTTAGATAAGCCAGGGCAACCCTGAATTGTATCAAGAGCACAACCGCCAGATAAATAAAAATAAAGAGAAATACCCGAATATAATTTCATACTTTACGTACTGTAACATAACACTATGACAAAAACTGATATATAACCAAAATTAATTCGGGTATGTTAACAAACAACAATTACATTACCACTAGCCCTGACTTTATTAGTAAAATAAAACAACTGTTGGAAAGCGGTCAAAGTAGTCAAGTAGAACTGGCTTTTCAGTTGCTAAAGGGAGCGGGAGAGAGAGTTCCGCAGGTGTTGGAGAAATACCTGATTAATAAACAAGAAAAAATATTGCTTTGCCTTACCTATGGTTTTGTGCAGGTAGTAGCAAATATTAGTGAATTATGGATTAGCCGTGTCTACCTAAAGCGCTTACCAGCGGAAATAGCTTACCTCAAAAACTTGTTGTTGCTCAACCTCAACAGCAATCAACTGCATACACTGCCTCGCGAAATAGGCAGTTTGAAGCACCTGAAACAATTGAACCTCAATAAAAATCCGCTGACCCAACTACCTAAAGAAATAGGGCGTTTGCGCCAACTTGAAGAACTTTGGCTTACTCAAGGGCAATTGACTCGCCTGCCTAAAGAAATTGGTAAACTTGAAAACTTACGCAAATTACATTTGGGGGGCAACCAACTAAAGCAGGTGCCTGCTGAATTGGGCAACCTGGAAGAACTAGACACGCTTGACCTACGCGAAAATAAGCTGTTGATGTTGCCCAATGAAATAGGGTACTTGACTAATTTACGTTCGTTGGATTTGCGTCGCAACCAACTGCACTCACTGCCTGTCAACATTGGCGACCTTGTGCAACTCAAGGAACTTTACTTATATGGTAACCCTCTGCCTATATCAGAAAAAGACCGGATTCAGAAGGCATTGCCACAGGTAAAAATGAGTTTTTAAGGAAAGGTGAAAAAACTGTATGTTTTTTTATACAAACAAAAAGCTCTGAAGTATATCAGGGCTTTTTGTTTGTGAAGCTTATTTCTTTTGTAGCGTATCTAACAGCTCTACATTGTTGAGCAAATACTGCATTTGAAGAATACTTGCCTGTAAGTAAGTTTTTACTTGTTCGTACTCTTGGTTTTCGAACAGTGTTAAAGGCATATCTGCGTCAAGCATCAGCGCTTCTAAGTTGGCACGTACACTTTGGGCAAATACGTTTACAATTGATTCGGGAATGGTAATGCTTTGTGCCTCTGCGTTTAATTCAGTAAATTGCATTCTAGTAGATTTTTTAGTTTGCTAAAAGCCCTTGAGGGAAGACTCCAATCTAATACCTCTTGTTCATACTTTCACTGTGAAAGTATGAACAAATATAGTGAAAAAGCCCGCCTTTTGCAAGAAAAAATGTATTCAAAATATTGTAAATCAATGCGTTAACGATAAACTTATTTCAAAGCACACGCGGGGACGACGTGCGCCAGCAGGATTCACTTTGCGCCCATTAGCTAAAGCAGAGCTCCCTCTGGTCGGTTCGTAATTAAAATAGTTTCGAGTGTTGGCGTGCTTTGGTCTCGCTTCACTAAGACCAAAGCAGGGGAATGTTTTTAGGGTTGAATTGTCTTGGCTTGCCCCTGCCAATAAACAACTTCCTGTGAAGGTCTTACCGCAGGGCGACCTGAACAATGCCGACCGGAAACGTCACAAACAACTTGGGTATGATGTTTCGAGTGTTGGCATGCTTTGGCCTCGCTTCACTAAGACCAAAGCTGGTAAACGTTTTTTAGGACGACCTGAACAATGCCGATTGGAAACACCGCCAACAACTTGGGTATGATGTTTCGAGTGTTGGCGTGCTTTGGCCTCGCTTCACTAAGACCAAAGCAGGGGAATGTTTTTAGGGTTGAATTGTCTTGGCTTGCCCCTGCCAATAAACAACTTCCTGTGAAGGTCTTACCGCAGGGCGACCTGAACAATGCCGACCGGAAACGTCACAAACAACTTGGGTATGATGTTTCGAGTGTTGGCATGCTTTGGTCTCGCTTCACTAAGACCAAAGCAGGGGAATGTTTTTAGGGTTGAATTGTCTTGGCTTGCCCCTGCCAATAAACAACTTCCTGTGAAGGTCTTACCGCAGGGCGACCTGAACAATGCCGACCGGAAACGTCACAAACAACTTGGGTATGATGTTTCGAGTGTTGGCATGCTTTGGCCTCGCTTCACTAAGACCAAAGCAGGGGAATGTTTTTTTTAGGGTTGAATTGTCTTGGCTTGAATAACCCCTTCTCCCTCCAGTCTATTTCCTCATTCGTAATTGAAAAATTCGTAATTCGTAATTAACCCATACGATAATTTTTTAGCTTCGCATCGCGCCCATTCGTAATTAAACAATTCGTAATTGAAAAAGGCTTATTCATCTTCTACCATTGCCATATTACGCCAGTAAGACTTAAAGTTTTCCAGATCAAATCCAACGGGCAACTGTCTGCCTTGTACCAATAGGGTAGGAGTTCCAGTGATTTGCTCTTGGTCAACCCAGTAAGCGTGTTGTATGTGTAGGTTTTTGGCTTTCTCTAGACTATCTTCTGTCAGGGGATAATTTTTGACCAAAGCTGTATAGTCTTTATGCTTATACCAAAAAGAAGTAGCCTCGAGGCATTGCGCCTGGTTATATTGGTAATGCAGACCTATCAGGTGCTGACTTACTTTGTTTTGTTCATCTTCTTGCTCTTTTTTGGCAGTAAACAATACTTGTACCCGCAGTATACCAGGTAGTTCTCTCATTAACTTTACCAATGCCTCATGTTTTTGGGCACAAGGACCACAAAATACATTACTGATCATGGTTACCTCTATAGGAGCTTCGGGGTCGCCTAGTATCACCTGATCTTCGAAGTTGACAGGCGACGCGTGAGGGGCACTTTCAAGGACACCCCGCATAATTTGTTCGTTTTTAAGGAAAAAGTTGAGCTTGGCTTCTTGTTCAAGCAATTCTTTTTTGAGGCGAAAGCCAGGTTTGAACAGCAACCAGAACACCACCACTACGCCAAAGGTAACGGCAATGTGTAAAATACTTGTGGCATTGAAAAAACGGCTATCATAGCTCCATAAAGAAAAACCAGCGGCAAATTCCAGCCAGAAAATCAACTGTACCGCCAAGCAGAGTAAGCACCATTTTTTGACCACCATTGCCTGATAGTATACCGAAAAAATGGTATAAGGCAACGCCAGTATAGTAAACACCCCCAGACAAACCGCAATAGAAAATAAATTGCCTGAGGTAAGCGAGGTGAGTAAGGCAAGGCTGCCGCCCGCGAAATAGATAAAGCCAAGGTGCGACATTTTGAGCCAGCCAAATAGTTTGGCTGCCGGCGAATCGAGTACTTGTCCACAGCTGGTTTTGGCGTTGGTATCGCATATTTTATGCACCAAAGCATTGCTTATGCCTTCTTCCTTGAGAATGAGTAATACGGCAGTAGTTAGTCCTACTGCTTTGAGCCCCAACAGAGGCAACCAAGTAGCCCAGGCAACCTTAAAATTGACAAAACCTGCTACCAGCCCTAGCACAAAAAACATCATAGATGCGCCAATAATGAGCGGTGTACGGTATTTTTTGAATATAAAATCTGCTTCGCCCAAGTGAGTTTCTTCGTCCAACTCTGCCATAAGCAATACCCCCGACCATTCTGCTGCAAACTCTTCTACAGATTGGGTAACGTGACCTTTGGCTGGGTCGAAATAGGTGAGCTGCCCGTTTTCGAGTCCATCGAGTACCACAAAATGTCCTCTGCTAAAGTGGGCTATTGCCGGGTATGGAACTTCTTCGAGCCGATCGGTAGTAATGCTCACTGCCATGTTTTCTATTGACAGGTCTGACAAAGTTTCAGAAAGCGATAGCACAGAGGGGTACGCAGGGTGAGTAGTGAGTTGGCGTTCTATAGTTTGTGGAGTAACTTTAGCTCCCAGTTGTTGCAGGAAATATTTACTGGCAATAGGTAAATTTTCAAAATCAGATCTTTGTTTACGCATTATGGATGAGATGATTATATTTTTTAATAATATGTTGTGTATATCAATACTCCATAGTGATTTTAGTCAAAGTTGTTTGCTGGTTATCAGTTATTGATGAATTTAAAAACTAGTTAACTGGATGTTTAGGCGTAAAACCGAAACGCTTTCAAAAATAAAGCGAGTACGCAACCTTAATGTAAAATACTGGTTTACAGCATTTAACAAGGTGAACATTTACTCGAATCGGCTATGGACTATCGACTAAATACTATGGACTATTGGTATATAGCTTGGTAATAGTAAACAACAAAAATAGCTTTTTGAATGATTTAAATGAGCATAAAACAAAAAAAAAGCATCACCTTGCCTGAAATACGAACAAGACTATGCTTTAAGGTAATAAGCGTAACAAGGACAACCCCTGACAAGTGCCTAAATATGCCAAGGTAGGTACCCCATCGTTATTCTTCGCAATCACAAACGCAGTCGCAATCGTTGCCATCACAGGTGCATTCACATGAGCAATCTACATTTACATTGACAATTACATTTTGACTGTATACTTTTTTGATCGCTATCATACCAAAACTATTGGATTCGGCGCCATTGCTGAGGTTATAGTCTATGTCAAGGTAAAAGTCGTCATTGTAATAATAGAAAGTGCCCTTGCCCTCTATCTCTAGCGAGTCGAGGATGATTTGTTTAGGAATGGCCACCGTTACATCGCCATTGGGTTGTTCGTTGGTAAGCTCTACTGCCACCTTAGTTCCATTTACCCGGTTCCACTTGGCGCTTATCCACACTTTGTTGCCGTTAAAGCCCTCTTCGGTACGCGAAACTACCAACGAATAGGCATCGGCATAATTAACCATTTGAGCGTCGTAAATGCCAATAAACTCTTTAAGATCAAAGCGGATTCCTGTATTGTTTGAGAGGTTGTTGGTGGGTACTATTTCGTTTTTTTTGCCACAAGCATTCAGCAATGACAAGGCAACAATTGCCCAGAGTAAAATAAATGCAGTCTTTTTCATAGTGTAAGTCTTTTTCATAGTGAACTTGTTCAGGGTTCATTACTTAAATGTACCATGAAAAAAACAACCCCGTTGGTGATTTTATACGTAAGGGGTATTTTTGGAGAGGAAAAGAGGTAGAAAGTAAGCATATAGCTATCGACTACCCGCAAACCTGGTCATTTACATGCAAATGCTTAGGAACGTGATCGCCCCGTAAACGGGATTTCGGGCGTAGCCCTCAACAATAACCCCGATAAGAAATCTGAAGCTGTCCGGTTTAGAACATATTAGCTTCGCAGAGCTTGAACTTCGTTCTGCGGTTCTCTTTACTGACTTTCGTTACCCCGGCAGTTCCGCCGGGACTATGAGCTTTTATTGTCCGTAGTACCGTCCCACGGTCTGGCTCAACATCCCCCGGATGTTGCCTTGCCCGCAAAGTCGAGTAGATAAGGGGATTTTCACCCCAAATCTCTCACAGAACCGTGCGTGATAGTCTCCCATCACACGGCTCTTGTTATACAAATCATCATAATTTAACTCCTGTATTCCAGTGATAAAATGGTAATGACTTTGTCTTGTCGCTTTTAATCCTCCTCATATTATTAAGTTGTTAAAAACTTGAAAACTGTATAACTGAACCCCTTCGCTCCACTTCCATTACAGAAGCTTCTACACTAATACGAGTTCATCCGCCACCCTCTATCATCTCAGTATTCGCCTTGTAGGATCGCTACTTGTACTTTCCCTTAATGATCATAGAGGGCTTCCCCTGTTCCATAACTAAGCCTAAATAAGAGTCATGCCAACTTAATGACGGTTGCCACATAGACACTTGACAGGGTACGCTCTATGCTTTGTCCCAAACTTTATCGGATAAGTCTGGTTTTGACAACAAGTAGCTGTTCTCGACACTTCTTCATTGGTTCACTTGCGTTCATCTCTCTTATTCACACCTGACTCCGTACCAGCGGAGCCTTTTCTCTAGCCGTTCAATACCAAAACATTACTGTCATAGCACCGTAGAGTGGTTTAAAGGCTATTCCTGTAAATCGCCTTTGGTGGGTCTACCACCATCTTAGTTATAGCATACAAAGCTTGTTGTGCTTTGTTTCAGGGCACACCCGATAGCTGCAGCTTTGCTGCGCTGAGCTCTGCCAAAGGCTAAAAGTGCCTCAGCCAGCCTCGAGTATACGCCCTCAATCTCGACACTTATTTTGAACATGTTCCTTAGCGAGCGTTTTAGTGTGCCTAAGCCCCTTTATTAATCGCCATTTTACCATTGTCCAGATAAATGATTTGTTGTACATCCACCATTTTTTGTACTACCTCAAGTACTTCGTCTTTGTCTGCATCTACCTTGTCTACCAAGGTTTGTACAGGCAGCGACTCCTCCTTGAGGAGGGTTAAAATTTGCTTGCTTCGAGTAGGAAAAGGGTTTTCTAGGTTGCCTTTTTGCTTTTCTTGTTGACGTTTTTTCTTTACACATACATCGCATACTTCGCAAGGGTCATACGACACCTCACCAAAGTACTCCAGCAACAATTGAGTTCGACAGCGATCTTTATGTTTGATATAATTCGTCACCGCTTTTACCTTGTCTAAGTCGCGTTGCTTGCGAACTTCAAGTGCATCTACATCAAGTGGTAGCTTGTGGGCGTCGTAGCGAGGGGTCAAAAACACCACTTGTGGCTTGGTTTTTTGCCTTTGGTACTCTATTACCCCGTATTGTTGCTGCAACTGGGTCAACTGTTTCATTACTTGCTGGGTGCTGGTACGCAGGTATTTTGCCAGGGCATTTTCTGAGATCGTGACAAAGTGATTGAACACCTCACCTCCGCACATCCGCAGCAAGAGCTTGACCAAGGGTTCCATAAACGGATTTTTGATCTGAAACTCGTACAAGTCTGAATACCTGAGTTTAAACAATATTTTGGAGGGGTTATAATAAGATTCATTAAATTGAATCAAACCTTCTTGTGCCAGTGTTTTCAGGGCATAATAAGCCGGCATGCTGTCAAAATTGTATTGTTTGACAAAATGCGTCAGGTCAAAGTCGTGGCTGGCGTAACTTTCGCTGTTGACCGCCAGGTTATAATAATTGGCCAAACCTTGGTATACCGCCTTGATCACGTCTATGTCGGGGTAGGACTGCATGACCTTTTTTTCCAGGTTGATAATGTCATTATGATCAAACAGGGCTACGGCATAAGCCTTTTCAGTGTCACGCCCGGCACGTCCGGCTTCCTGATAATACGCCTCCAGGTTGTCGGGTAGGTCCATGTGTACCACCACCCGTACATCGGGTTTGTCTATGCCCATACCAAAAGCATTGGTGGCGACAATTACCCTTATTTTATTGTCAATCCAGGCAGCTTGCTTGTAGTCGCGTTGTTCATTGGAGAGCCCAGCGTGGTAAAAGTCAGCCCGAATACCATTTTTGCGAATTAATTCGGCAACTTCACGGGTACGACGACGGTTGCGCACATATACCACCGCTGAGCCTTCAATTCGATTGAGTATATTGATGAGTTTTCGGTCTTTGTCTTCTTCGTAAAGTGTGGAGTAAGAAAGGTTTGCTCTAGCAAAACTTTTTTGAAACACTTGTTTATCTTCGCCAAACGCCAGTTTATCCTGAATGTCTTCTTTTACCTTTTGGGTAGCAGTGGCAGTAAGGGCAATGGTAGCTACCTCAGGAATAAGCGTTCTAAATTCGGCAATTTGTAAATAAGGCGGGCGGAAGTCATACCCCCATTGCGAAATACAGTGGGCTTCGTCGATCGCCAGCAAACCCACCTGCATGCGCTTTGCCCTTTCCTGAAATATTTCGGTACGCAAACGTTCTGGAGACACATAAATAAACTTGTATTTTCCATTGACGGCGTCTTCCAGGGTCATATCTATTTCTTTGGGGCTCATGCCCGAAAAAATAGCCGTTGCCGTAATGCCTCTTTTCTCTAATTGCGCTACTTGGTCTTTCATAAGGGCAATCAAAGGCGATACTACAATACATATTCCTTCTAACTGCATAGCGGGCACCTGAAAGCAAATAGATTTGCCTCCGCCAGTGGGCAACAGGGCAAGGGTGTCATGTCCTTCCAGCACCGACATAATGATGTCTTCCTGTAAAGGACGAAAGCTGTCGTATCCCCAGTATTGTTTAAGGATGGCGTGTATGTTGGGCGTGGCATTTGACATGTACCTGAATATTGTTGTAGTAAGTGATAAAACGGTAATTTGCAAAGGTACAAAACTTTTGTTTTTTGCTATTGGGCAGAGTCACTATTCTTTGCAAAATTGGACATCTAATATACAAAGAAAACAGGAGAAATCGGGGAGTTTTTTGTGATAAAACCGAGGATTTTTTTGGGTCAAATCTGGCACAGTTTTCTTACCTTTGATATTAAGGCACTTAGCTTGAAGAATGATGAAAGAAGTCTGCCAAAATTTATATTTCCACAGGTTCAAATATTTTTTTACTCACTTCTTACAAACAACCAGCGTACGCTTTTGCATCTCCACCAACACATAGTCCTATAAACCTTGGTTTTGATTAATTGCTTGCTCATACTTACCAGCACTTGTAAAACAAGGAGGCTGATAGAGAAAGTTTATGGGTTTACCCCAAACACCTTATTTAGGCACTTGACCACACAAATGTAATAGGTATAATTGCGATAGTCTATTGGGTGGTACCTGGCATTGGTTACCACAAAACGAACCCCTTGTATGTGATACAGCCGGGCGTAGTTTACAATAGATTTGAAAATAAAAGGCAAGCTGTCGAATACTTGCCACGACTCGTGTTTGTTAGTATCGTCAGCGTATTCAAGTATTGGAGGCAATGATTCTATGATAGAAATGCCAGGAGCAGCCTCAGGAATGGCTTGTATTTCGATGTAAGCGTAAATGTTGAGTCCTCCAAAGCGCTTATAGTCTATAGCTTTTTTGACAGTGTGCCCTAAGCTTAATGTTTGCTTGATCACCTTGTCGCGGGGTAAGTAGCTTTGTAGTATTGCCGTGGGAATCATCAACGACAAGGCTTTTCTTTGCAATAATTCATTACATAATGTACTTGCTCTATCTTTGCCTATGCCATACAGGGTAGTAATGGAGGTGTTGGGTAGTGGAGGCTTGGTGAGCAGTTCTACAAGCTCTTTTTTTACTGATTCTGTATCCATTTTTTCTTCAAAAAAGCCCTGTAAGATGAGCTTACAAGGCCTTTGCTATTTAATAAAATGAGTTTTAATTTTTAATCATCCGTTTGACAGTGTGCGAGTTGCCCAGCTTCACTTGTAGCAAATACACTCCCTTGGCAAGATGACTTAATACTAGAGGAATATTCAATGCCCGATGATTTTTGACGACTTTCCACGAACGCACGTTCACCCCAGCTGCCGTTAACAAATGGAGTGTAACCTCCCCTTGAGCAAAATTGTCTATTTTTACCACTGCCCGATCATTTGCCGGGTTGGGCGATACACTCACCGCTTTGGCAAATAAGGTATCACCTATGCCATTAACTCCCCCCGGAATGATGATTGAGTAGTCTTCAGTTTCGCCCCAACTGTATTGTCCGCAAGGTTTAATTGCTGCCAAAGCTGTACTATTATCTGCATCATTGCTGGTTTTTTCACGCAGTACCAAGCGCATTCTTGTAGTGCCACCCGTAGCGTTGGCTGGTACTGTAATATTTGCTGTAAAGTCGCCATTGTTCATCATAGCAGATGCTGCTACCTCTTCGCCGCTGTCATCAAAATCCCCATCCCTGTTCCAATCCACATACACCTTGATACCTTTGCTGTAGTCAGTCCCACAAGTGCCCAAAGTAACGCTTAAAGTGTACTGTTTACCCACTTCTACAGAGGTGCTTTTTGAGGTAAAGTCGCTATAAGTAGTACAGCCACTGGCAGAGCTATTATCTATGGTATTAAATACTACCCGTTCTATTCGAGAGTCGGCATCATCGCCCGCACTTGAGCTACAGTAAGTAATTGTATTTCCTCCTCCACTGCTTCCGCCTGTAATCTGAATCGTATAGTCTTGGGTTTCGCCCCACTGAAAAAAACCACAGGCTTTTGTATTGTCAACAGCGTCCTGATTGGTGGCGTCATTGTTTATTTTTTCTCTGCATACTACTCTCATCCTCACATTACCATTGGTCAAATTGGTAGGAGCAGTAATATTTTTGGTAAAATTGCCACTCCCTATCACGCCCGAAACTGCCACTATTTCGTTGGCATCGTCAAAATCACGGTCACCGTTCCAGTCAATAAATACTTTTACCACCTTGCTGTATTCTGATCCACACGTACCCAAAGTGATCGCCAAGGGTAAAGTTTGCCCTGGAGTGATTTGGGTAGCAATGCTGGTATAATCGCTATAGGTCGCACATTGAGCATTGGTAACATTGTGAATGCTGCCAAAAACCACTTTGTCGATACGTGAATCATCTGAGGCACTTTCCAGCGAAGGGTCAGGTCCCGATTTGCAATACGTTGCATTGCCCACCGTAAAATTAGCCGGGCTTTCGGCAACCCCACCCGTAGCCGCTATTTTAATTTTACCCGTAGTGGCATTGGCAGGTACTATGGCTGTGATCTGTGCCGATGATATGATATTAAAAGTAGCACTTACCCCATTGAACAACACCGAGCCAGCACCAGTAAAATTACTGCCATTGATCGTTATTTGGTTGCCCTCTACTCCGCTGGTGGGCGAAAAACCACTAATGACCGGAGCAGAGCCGCTGGTGCCAATCACAATGCTATAGTCCTCGGTTTCGCCCCAGGAGTAAGTACCACAAGCTTTGGTATTACTCACTGCAGTAGCAGCATTATCTCCTGATTCTTTTTCACGACATACTACCCGCATACGGGTGGTACCGTTGGTGGCTCCCGAAGGCACCGTGATATTTTGGGTAAATACCCCGTTGCTCATCACTGCCGAAGCTGCTACTTCTTCGCCCCCGTCGTCAAAGTCACCGTCGTGGTTCCAGTCAATAAAAACCTTCACTACTTTGCTATATTCTCCGCCACAAGTGCCCAAAGTAATGCTCAAGCTATGGGTTTGCCCTTGCACCACATTGGTTGATACCGAACTAAAATCGCTGTAACTTACGCAACCTCCATTTTGGGTATTGCCGGTTTCGCCCGAACTATTATTAATCGTATTAAATACTACTTTCTCTATGCGTGAATCATCGGTTGAGTTTGCCTTAGACTCACAATAGGTAGCCGTGGTTCCACCACCTGTACCCAAACTAAAGTTCACTGTGCTTGCGCTGGTACCATTGCCTGTGGTAACGGTTATTTTTCCGGTAGAAGCTCCTGTAGGCACTGTAGCCGTTATTTGAGTAGTCGAAACTACATTGAAAGTAACTGCACCCACTCCGTTAAACCTGACCGCAGTAGCGCCCGAAAAGTTAATACCCTGAATGGTTACCGATGTGCCTATGTTGCCACTGGTAGGGCTAAAGCTGGTAATGCTTGGGGCAGTAGGCGATGCTGCACTGTTGTATAAGTTTGACTCCCACAGACCACGCCCATAGGTGCCTGCTTTTAACTTGCTGGTGGCCTTTTGAATTTCCAGTTCACGGACTACCACATTGGGCAAGCCATTGCTAAAGCTGATCCAGTCGCCTAAAGCATTGTTGCGATAAAAAATACCCACATCGGTTCCTATATACAAACTACCATTGTTGGCGTTGGCATCTTCTACAATACAATTTACTGGCAAATTGGGCAAAGAACCAGAAATGTTTACCCAACTGCTTCCTCCATTGGTTGTTTGATAAACCTTGTGACCACTTGAATATCCCGATAGTGTAACCCATACCTTGTTTGGGTCGCTGGCAGCTACCGCAATGTAGGTAATAGCACTGCTGGATACTGGTAAATTGCTGGTAATGTTGCTCCAGCTACTGGTGTTGGTAGTGCGGTAAATAGCCCTATAACTGGAGGCATAAATGGTATTGGAGCTTGATGGAGCCACTAGTACTGCGTTGAGGTTGGAAGTGCCCGTTTGTCCATTAGAAATATTGCTCCAGCTATCGCCTCGGTTGGTAGATCTGTACACGTCTTTATAACCCACCACTATAGTTTGAGGGTTGCTGGGGTCAAGCGCATAAGGTGTAACCCAGGCGCCTTTGGGTTTGCCAGGTACATTGTCAGAAATAGTAGAATATGAGCCATTCATACGGCGGGTAATGCGCCCATAGTATATGCTATAGTATTGAATATTTTCGTTGGTAGGGTCAATGATACACTCCATACCATCGCCTCCGCCTATGTTAGCCCAGGTAGCACCCGATTTGAGCTTGGTACCGTTGTCTTGAGCACCTGTTACCACATAGTTGGCATTGCTTTGTGAGACGCCTATTTTATAAAACTGTGTGTGAGCCATTCCGTTGGTAAGGTCGGTCCAGGTTGTTCCCCCATTGGTGGTTTTATAAATTCCCCCATCGTTGCATTCATACATTGTACTGGTTTGCCCAGAGTGGTATACCAGGTAATGCTTATCGGCGTGTACTGTAGCCACTTTTCCGGTGCTGTACCACATAGTATTGATTGTCCAACTTGAGCCACCATCAGTACTTTGCCAATTGTTTACACCTCCTATATTGATAAGGTTGGCATTGGTAGGCGAAACAGTAATGGCAAGGTCATACCAACCTTGTCCTCCGGTATCATTTCCGTTAATGTCCCACCCCAACAGGTTTTTAGAAGCACTACTGTAGGTCAGCGAAAACGATGCGCCGCTATTATTGGACGTATAAAACCCCGCAAAACCATTGTCTCCACCACTGGCAACCGCCGCCACAAAACCAGGACTAGCTGCCGAAACAGCAATGGCTACTCTGCCCTTGCCACTAAAGTTAGTGGTTTGTGTCCAGCTACTGCCGGTATTGGTAGATACAAATACCTGATGGCTGCTATTACTGCCTCGTCCGGTGGCATACATAGTAGAGGGAGTGCCTGGCTTGAGTTCTAAATCGCGAAAGAATCCTGAAGCACTCAACGACCAGCTTGCTCCTGCATTGGTGGTTTTGTAGATACCTTCTGAAGTAGCGGCTACCAAAATATCGGGGTTGTTGGGGTGAATCAACAGTACTGAAATTTGCCGGCCCTGCGACATTTGCCAGTTCAAACCAGTGGTGTTCCAGGTGGCCCCTCCATCGGTAGACTTCATAACGCCCAAACTTGGGGTGTCGCCTCCATCAGCATCGCCAGTGGCTATATACATAATGTTACCATTAGAGGGGTGAATGGCAATGGAGGATACGCCAATAATGGGTAAGTTATCAGTGAGATTGGTCCAGCTGGAGCCTCCATTGGTTGTTTTCCAGAGTCCTCCGGCAGGAGTACCCACATAAAAAGTATTGACATTTTGAGGGTCAAAACTCACGCAATTGATGCGTCCCACTCCGTCATACCCTCCAGGAGAAGAGCTAGGACCCAGTGAACTCCAGTTGCCAGACCCTGTGGTACGTTGAGTGTGACCGTTTTTTAGTTTGGGGTGGGCTTGCACATATTTGCTCCACTCTGCTTGTTTGATACCTGCTTGTGGGAACGAACCATTGGGTAATACCCTTTTTTCCCAAAAGTATTCCCAGCGTTTAAATTGTTTGTAACCTCGGGCGCGTTGGTAGGGGCGGTCTTGCCAGTATTCATCAAATGATTTTTTAATGTCATAGAAGTTAGCGTTTTTTTGCTGCATTTTTTGTGTCCACTCCTGTGCCTGTCCAAGAGTGATACTAATTAAAAAAAAGGAGAGTGAAATAATCGAAAATTTAAAGGTATTCATAGTTGTAATTATTGTAAAGGTTGTTGCATACTTATTGCCTTTGTCATTTGTGTTTAACCAAGTTGGGATACTATTGAAGCGAATGTGTGCAAAGGGTGAATAAGTGGGTTGGAGTATTTTTGTGTTTATCTTATATATTGCTGTTTACGCATTCGCCCTGCTATAGTTGATTGGTTGCTTATGGAACAGAGTGATATTTGTGACATTGATATATCAGCAGTCTAGTTGCTGTCAGGCTACATATAATGGTTTTATACCCAATACAGGCACTTTTTCTACTAAAAAAAGTTTCACTTTCGAAGCACTTTTTTTGTTATTTAAGGTTTGTTACTAATAAACAATAGGTAAAATTACTTATTTTGATTTATTCATCGATTTTTTAATTATTTCATAGTGTTAAAAGGATGGTTTTTGCTGCCCTATTATTCATTAACAGATAAGCTAGCTTATACTTTAACACTAAGAATGATGAACAATGGGTAAGAACTATTTTTTAACAAACTCGCCTCTAGTAAGTGCAGGAAAACAGAAAAAATTTTCAAGACAAAGGGCTGTAGTACAGTGGCTGCTACAAGCACCAGAGAGCATACAATTTGTACTGGCTCCTTGCCATAACCGTTATAACCGTCCCGATGACTTTATTTTTGTAGAAGCAAATGAAGCTGCTGGAGCAATGATGGGTAAGAGTCTTAAAGACTTGATTGGACAGCGGTTGATAGAACTACTCAATATTAATCCATTCCATAGTTTTTTTCAAAACTATTTACGCACTTTCTTGTATCATACACCACTCGAAGAAAATATAGAGTTTCCATTGTTGGCACGTAAAGGCAAAAGAATAACCCACCGTGCCGAAGCGGTAGATGATGTGTTGGTGGTTACGGTAAAAGTTGAAAGCTTGCACCAAGGCGATGCCAGAGATGAAGTAGAAACTCAATTGGAAGATGCACTAACGGAAGCTGAAAATAGGGAGCAAGGTTTGAAGCATACTGTGGAACAAAAGCCTATAGATGTTACTGCCTCTGTTTCCGACGAATTGGACAAGGTAGAAGAAATGCCAGTTTTAGCGGAAGCGGAACATATAGGTACTACTGCCTCTGTTTCCGACGAATTGGACAAGGTAGAAGAAATGCCAGTTTTAGCGGAAGCGGAACAAAAGCCTATAGATGCTGCTACCATTATTTCCGACGAATTGGACAAGGTAGAAGAAATGCCAGTTTTAGCGGAAGCGGAACATATAGGTATTACTGCTTCTCTTTCCGGCGGATTGGACAAGGCAAAAGAATCCTCAGTTTTAGCGAAAGCGGGATATACTGAAAACCTTACTATAAAGGGAGTGGAGAAGACACGCTATGAAACCATAGAAACAAGCAAAAACTTTACTTTGGCTACCTTTGAACTAGAAACCGAAGAGGATGCAGCAGCTACTCAGGAAGAGAGCAGTAGTTTTACTCTGGCCACCTTTGTTGAACTTGAAAGCAAAGTGATATTGGCACAAAAAACCACTCCTCAACCAACGAGTGAAGAACCAATTCAGGTAAATAACCTGCTTCAAGTACCTGATACTAATACGCAAGGGGTGACGGCAAAACCTATGACAGTAGTGGAAGCACAAACGGAGTCGTTTGAAACTGCTAAGGTATCGCAACGGGTGTCATTGGAGGGCAAAGTAGAATATACTGACCCAACTTTGGCCAAAGTGCTAGAACTGGAAAATACCCACCCGTCAGGCGTATTTATGCAAGACATTTTACACAAAGTATCACAGTTGCCCTACCAGTTGGCAGTGACAAAGGCAAAAGCTGGACAAAAAGTGGAAGATTTACCGTTGACATTTACTACGCAATCGGGCAACTATGTAAAAGTAAAGGCATTGATTGTACCTCAAACCAATCAGGGTAAAGTCGCCAGTATTCATCACTTTTTCGAGGTACTACACAGCACCCCTCATTTCAACGAAGTATCTTTGTTTGGGCAGGTACCCTCGTTTAATGCCTTTTAGTGATCTTTCATAAATAATTTGAGCCATTAAAGTGTATCTATTGCCCTCATTCTTCTCAAAAAAAAAGCCCCATAGCTTTGGCTATGCACCGTTTTTTTTGAATCGTCTGAGAACAATATATTTTCTTAAATTGGCACATCTTATTTTTTTCAGATCACTTAGGGTAAGAATTTAGTTATATTTTACTATAAAAAACAGGAAGCATGTACTTAGGTAGCTTCCTGTTTTTTTTGTGTATTTAATTTCTTCCTGCCATTACTCCACCATCTACATCCCAGATAGCCCCCGTTACCCAGGCACTTTGGTCGGTCAATAGAAAATGTACCGCTTTTGCCACATCTTCGGGGGTGCCAATACGCCCCATAGGGTGAAAGTCGTTGAAACCTTGCAATGTCTCTTTTACTTGAGCAGGTTCAATAAAAGCTTCATAAATAGGGGTAATCACCACCGCTGGTGACACTGCATTTACCCTGATGTTGAATTCGGCAAGCTCCATTGCTAAATGTTGGGTAAAACTGTGCAGCCCGGCTTTAGCCATAGAGTAAGCCGAAGAAGGGGTAGCCTTGATGGCTTGCTTTGCCCACATAGAGCCAATATTTACAATGGCTCCTCCTCCGGTAGTTTTCATTTGATGGGCAATGGTTTGGGTTATAAAAAACATGGCTTTGTTGAGTTCCAGGTAAGTGTCATAGTCTTGAATGGTATACTCCAAAAATGGTTTGGGCTTAAAATATCCGGCAGCATTTACCAAATACTTAATATTGGTGTATTGCCTGGTCAGTGTTTGTTGCAAGTCTTGTACCTGGGCAGCATCGTACAAGTCTGCCGAAATGGTATGTACTGTGCCCCAGGTGCTGAGTTCCTCTTGCGCGCTTTGCAGTTTTTGTTTATTGCGTCCTACAATGACTACTTCTGCCCCTTCTTTTAATAATAAAGCAGCACTTGCTTTGCCCATTCCACTAGAGCCTCCAATAACAATGGCTTGTTTGTTCATCGTGATTTTTTTTTGTTGATAAATGTACCTCAAACGAGTTCCTCCTCTTCTAAGTCGCTGAAATAACGCGTCAGAGGCACTGGGTTGTTCTTAATATTTGATAGCACAAAGGTAGGGGCGGCAAAGCGGGCAAAATGGTAATATCAGGTACAAGAATGGTAAATTAGGGCAGGCTTGCTCTAAAGTCTTTGGGAGTAAGGGAGGCTTGTTTTTTAAAAAACTTGGTGAAATAAGTGGCTTGCTCAAAACCTAAGGCATAGCCAACTTCTTTGATAGACAGTGTAGTGTTAGACAATAAACGCTTGGCTTCAAGGGTTTTGCGTTGCGCAATAAATTGGGCGGGGGTTTGATGCAAGTGGGTTTGAGTAAGTGCAGACAGTTTTTTGCTGTGTATGTGCAGGCTTTCGCTAATTTGACCAATGCTAAGCGGAGTGGCGAGGTGTTGCTCTACAGTTTTGCGAAAAGCAAACAGCAACTCAGCGTCACCCAAGGAGGGTGGGGCAGGATTGGTGGCTTGTTGGCGGTTTATGCGTTCTATCAACACTAAAAAACTGCTGAACAAATGGTATAACAACTCTTTTTGTTGAAAACGTGTTTGCTTTAGTTCGTCTTGCATCAAAGTAAGCAGTTGCGTCATTTTGGGCAAATATTCGTGGGGGATTGGGGCGTTGGAGGGGTTGCCCAACCCATTAAACAATAAATAACGCAAAGATTTGGGTACCTCGCTTTGCTGGTGCATCAAAAAATAATCATTAAAATGAATGAGTACTCCCTGGTTGGCAGCTTCGGGGCAAAAATAATGTACCTGGTGCTTGTCTAAGAAGGTCAAAGATTGGGCTGGCAACTGATGTACCTCAAAATCAATAAAGTGATTGCCCGCTTCATAAAACCATAAAATCTGATAAAATGAATGGCGATGGGGCTTGATGCAATGCGTATGTTTTTTTTCGAAGTATGGGCGCATGGGTTGTACCTCGAAGTGCAGTTTTGAATAATCGTTTTTGTGTAAATGATACTGTTTAATCACTGGATAGTTGCTTTTGTGTTAAGGTTTCAGAGTTTGTGTAAATTAGATTTTGAGCGTTGACTATCAGAAGTTTAAACAAAAAAGGCACAAAAAATGAAACGTGATCGTTTTTGTATGATGTATTGCTTTTTTAGATATTTTCTTCTGCCAAACAAGGTCGTATGGTTCTGGAGTTGATTAAAAACCCGAAATAGTCAGCCGAAGGCATTCCATTGATTGTAAAATGTATGGCTACCTCAAATACTCGATCGATTTGGTCGCCTTGCAAGACTGGCAAAGTAGGACGTTTACAGTTTTTAAAAGCGCGTAACACCTCTTCGTCAATCCCGTAGCCCAATCCCTGACTCACAATTATTTTGCTCAAGGCGCCATTGGTATACACACCAAAGCGTACTTTGACGCACCCCGTAATGCAATGATTAAGAGCTTGTGTAGGGTAGCTTATTTCGTGGTAAATATCAGCAGAAAAATACTGAAGTCTTTTGTTTTGGGGCAAGTTTATTGGTATGCCCTGGGTAAGCATAGTCCGTTCACTGGGCACATCTGCGTCGGCAGTGTTCCACCATAGTTTGCCAATGCTGCACAAAATCAATATGATCAGGGCTTTTTTCATAAATTTTATCGTACGAACTTGTCTTAGTAAAACGTAAAAAATAAAGTATTCCAGTAGAACAAAATATTTGGTAGGTGGGCGATGAAAAAAATCTTTGCATAGCCAAAGCTATGGAACTATTTTTTGAAAAAGCACCCCTGCCAGAGATGTCGTTTTGTGGACTAGGTTATTTTTGTAGTTTTACTTAAGTTACGATTTTTTTTCATAAAAACTTCATTTCCTTTTTCGCAAAAAGTTTCTGCTTAATTTCACCCGTCAACTGTTCGTTTTCGATGCAATTTTTGTTCGCTAACGGTCAATTTATTAACTTGATTTATCCGAAAACCTACTTTACACGCTGTCAGATGGCTTGGCATTGATTTAGCCCCTTTGGACAACAACAAAACATAAAAAATATAAGCACGATGGATAAAAAGCTGGGAAACATATTAATTGTAGACGATGATGAAGACATTTTGCTTGCTGCCAAGATGCTGCTTAAGCGCCATGCGCAAAAAGTAATTATTGAGAAAAACCCTAAAAAAATCCCTTTTCTGCTCAATCATGACTCGTATGATGTGATTTTGTTGGACATGAATTTTGTAGAAGATACTACTACTGGCAAAGAAGGTATTTTTTGGTTGAAGGAAATTATTCAGCGTGACCCTCAGGCGGTGGTGATTATGATTACCGCCTATGGGGGAGTAGAGCTTGCCGTAGAAGCTTTGAAAGAAGGGGCTACCGATTTTGTGCTCAAGCCCTGGCAAAACGAAAAACTGATTGCTACCATATCGGCGGCAGCCCAGCTCAATAGCAGCCGCAAAGAAGTAACGACCCTAAAGCAAGCCAAACAAACGTTGGTACGTGACCTGGAGCAACCTTTTGGCGATATGTTGGGCGAAAGTGCTGGAATGAGAAACGTCAAAGCAATTATTCAGAAAGTAGCAAAAACCGATGCCAATGTATTGATTCTGGGCGAAAATGGTACTGGTAAAGAGCTGGTAGCGCGGGCTTTGCATAAGCAGTCGAGCCGTGCTTCGAAAGACTTTATTGGGGTAGATATGGGTGCCATAGCCGAAACACTGTTCGAGAGCGAACTTTTTGGGCACAAAAAAGGCGCCTTTACTGATGCTAAAGAAGATCGCATTGGCAGGTTTGAAATTGCCAATAAGGGTTCTTTATTTTTAGATGAAATAGGCAACCTGCCGCTCAACCTTCAGGCCAAATTGCTCGCCGTATTGCAAAACCGGGAAGTGATTCCGCTAGGGGCATCGCGGGCTGTGCCTATAGACATTCGTTTGATATGTGCTACCAACATGCCCATTGATGACATGATAGCCCAAAAGGAGTTTAGGCAAGACTTGTTGTACCGAATAAACACGGTAGAAGTGTATTTGCCTCCATTACGCGAACGGGGCGAAGATATTCCGTTGCTGGCGCGTCATTTTCTGCAATCTTATGCAAAAAAATACAAACGTCCCGAAAAAAAACTGAGTGCTGCTGCCCTTACCCGTTTGCAACAATACCATTGGCCAGGCAATGTACGAGAGCTGCAGCACGCCATAGAACGCACCGTTATTATGAGCGATGAAGCATTGATTCAACCCGACGATTTTTTCTTTTTGAGTCAAAAACAATCGACTGAGGGCGATCAGCTGAATACACTCAACCTGGATGAAATGGAAAAAACAGTCATTGAAAAAGCATTACAAAAATACAATGGCAATATATCTAAAGCTGCTCGTGAGTTGGGGCTTACCAGGGCATCTTTGTACCGAAGATTAGAAAAATATGGTATTTAAACTCTTTCGTACTGGGCTCATTTTCAGAATATTGATACTGGCTTTGAGTATCTTTGGGTTCACTTGGCTGTTACTCCAGACAAGCTATTACATCTCTATGTTTACCCTCAGTTGTATTATTTTTATACAAGTAGGGATGCTCATCAGGTACACTGAACGCACCAATGTTGCCTACAGTAAGTTTTTAGATTCGATAGAATATGATGATTTTTCTCAAACCTATACTTCGAGGGGTTTGGGGCAATCTTTTGACAACCTCAATACGCAATTTAACCGGGTCATTCAAAAGTTTCAGGAAGTGCGTGCCGAAAAAGAAGCACAATACCATTACCTCAAAACCATTGTACAACACATAGACATTGGCTTGTTGGTGCTGGATGACACAGGCAGTGTACAGCTGATCAATAGTGCTGCTCAAAAGTTGTTAAATATCAACCACTTGAGCCATATCAAGCAATTGCGCGACACTCACCAGCCTTTGGTACAGTTGATTGCACAAGAAAATAGTATCTCGGATAAAACCCGTGAGGTGGTAAAGCTGACAATGAACGAAGAAATTGCGCACTTGATTGTACGTGCTACTAATATTACCCTGCGAAGCAAACAGTTCAAGATAGTGTCGTTGCAGGACATTCAGAGTGAACTAGAGGAAAAAGAAATGGAAGCCTGGCAAAACCTGATCAGGGTATTGACCCACGAAATTATCAATTCGGTTACGCCCATTGCTTCTTTGTCGGCTACGGTACACGAAGACCTGGAATATTATAAAAAAGAAATTGAGGAACACCAACAAGGTACACAAGAAGAAAAAATCAGGCTACCTGCCGATTATTTTACTGAATCGTTGGAAGATGTGCACCAGGCAGTGCGCACCATTCAACGCAGGTCGGAAGGACTGATTCATTTTGTGCGTGATTTCCGTAACCTGACCAAAATTCCCTTGCCCGATTTACAAACCTTGTCGGTAAAAGAGCTTTTTGAATCTATCAATACCCTGCTCAAAGAAGAAATGAAACAGCAAGGCATACGGTTCTCCTGTCAAACCTACCCTAAAAACCTACAGTTGATTGCTGACCCTCACTTGTTGGAACAGGTATTGATCAACTTACTCAAAAATGCTACCCATGCCGTAGAAGACAAAGAAGATAAGCAAATTAGCCTTATTGCGAGCACCGACAAGGTAGGGAAGGTGGTGATTAAGGTATATGACAACGGAACAGGGATTGGCGAGGAGGCAAAGAAAAAAGTATTTATACCTTTGTTTACTACCAAAAAAAATGGTTCAGGCATTGGATTGAGCCTGTCGCGGCAAGTGATGCGTTTGCATGGTGGTACCATCAATGTGAACTCTACCCCACAGGTCGAAACTGTGTTTACCTTAAGGTTTGCCTAAAGCCTAACATCAACAAAATAATAAAAAACACCCGCCATAGTGGTGGTGGGTGTTTTTTGATGTCTACCAACTGAAAGTAACCATTTGCTTGAGGTCAGTACTCAGGCTTTTGGCTACCGGGCAGTTTAAGGCTACTTCTTTGAGCTTGGTTTGCTGTGCTTCGGTCAATTGCAAACTTGCCGGAAACTGAAAGTTGACGTGTATTTCAGACACTCTGCGTGGATTATTACCCATTACTTTGGTTGTTTCTATTTGGGTATCGGTCAGGTCGATATCGGCGGTTCTTGCCCAAATGCCCATGACCGTGAGCATACAAGCGCCCAAAGCAGTGGCTACCAAATCGGTAGGAGAAAAAGTCTCTCCCTTGCCGTGGTTGTCAGTAGGAGCATCGGTTACCAATGTATTGCCAGATTTGAGATGAGTAGATGAAGTTCTCAACTCTCCAGTATAAATAGTACTTGCTGTTGCCATTGTTAATAAAATAGTTTTGAAACGAAAAGACGTTTTTTCAAGTTAATGTAAATAAATAGTATGCAAAGCACACAAGGTGAATAGATGCTTTGTTTACAACATTTGTTATTTTGCTGGCAAATTATATAATTTTGATAGTCTAAACCACAAAAGTTTTTTTTTAACGGTAAAACATGGTAGTTTTAATAAGGTTGTATACACACTACCGCGCATCATTTCATTACCACAACATTCTTAATTCTAATGAAATTAAAAACAATTATATGTATTTTATGGATGGCTTTGTGGCCATTGAGTGCGGTTCGGGCGCAGTTGCTTTCACAAGATGAAATTTATAGCCGTGAGTTTATATATGGAGTAAATTTTAATACCAATGGAGGGTTGATAGGAGGGGTAATGTTTAAAATTTCTGCCTTGCGCAATACAGTTAAAATGCGCCAATACTCTACATTTGGTGTAGAAATAGTCAACGTAAAACATAACAAAGAAACCCGCCTGAATAGCTTTACAGGCAACTCTTATATTTTCAATAAGGTAAATTATCTGTATGTGATCCGCCCTACTTATGGTCGCGACATCATTTTGTTCCGCAAGGCCCCCGATGAAGGGGTGCAGGTGTCGGCAGTGATAGCAGTAGGAGCCTCAATTGGTATCGAAAAACCTTACCATGTGTTGTATCAAAATATTCAGGACCAAAGCATTACTTCTGTCCCGTTCGACCCTGATATACACGATCCTGGTCAAATTGTAGGGGCAGGCAATTTTTTAGAAGGGTTCCAAAACGCAAGCATTGTACCTGGAATCAATGCCAAGTTGGGTTTTAGTTTTGACTTTGGCGCGTTTAAAAATAGTGTGACTGGATTTGAAGCTGGTTTTCATTATGAGGCCTTTACCAGAAAAATAGAGTTGCTTCAAAATCCATCTTCTGTTGCCCCCATCTCTAACCGACAGTTTTTTTCATCGGTGTACCTGACTATTTTCTTTGGTACAAGGAAATAAACACAGGCACAATGTTATAAAAGAATCAGCCATTGGGTAATGCTCAATGGCTGATTCTTTTTAGTTTTACCCCTAAAATAGAATTTGTCATGAACATCGAAATCATAGAGACCGAAGATGGCTCACATACCTTATTTAGCAAAACTTTCAATGAAATTTATCATTCGCGCCGAGGAGCCATTGAAGAATCTCACCATGTGTTTATAGACGCTGGGCTAAAGTATTTATTGGAGCACAAAACTGAACTTACTATTTTGGAAGTGGGCTTTGGCACTGGGCTAAACGCCTTACTTACTGCGCTGGAGGTACACCGCACTTCACACAAAATCAATTACTTTGGGGTAGAGCCTTTTCCTGTGCCATCTGCAGTGGTAGAGCAACTCAACTATCCACAGTTAATTGACCAACCCAGTGCAGCAGACTTGTACAAAGGATTGCATGAGTGCCCCTGGAACGAATGGCAAGCAGTAGAAAGCAGCTTTCAGTTGTATAAAGCGCCTGCCACTATAGAAGCTTTATTTACCCAACATGCCCTTGAAAATATACCTACCTTCGATCTGGTTTATTTTGATGCTTTTGCTCCTTCTAAGCATCCCGAAATATGGACACTAGAAGTGCTTCAGGGGATAAGGCAACACCTTGCCTCAGGCGCAATATTGGTGACTTACTGTGCCAAAGGGCAGTTTAAACGGGATTTGAAAGCCGCAGGTTTTGAACTTGAGTCGTTGCCGGGACCTCATTTTAAGCGAGAAATGACCAGAGGGAAAGCGGTATAAGTAGCCCCAGCTGGTGGTGATTGACTATAAAAAAAGCGACAAACCCTCTGAGAGTTTGTCGCTTTTTTATAAGTCAGGTGTATGCGGTTATAAAGAAAACTTGGCAGATAGTTTCACCCCAAAGTTTCTCACGCCCGGTCGATCAAGGTAAGTAATTCGGTGGAGAAAATGTACCCTCAAAAACTTGAAAATATTTTCTATGCCATAAGCTACTTCTACATACGGCATATCGCCCAATGAGGCGGCTCCTTGAATAGGGGTGCCATCGGGTGCTACGGAAGGAATGATGGCGGAATTCTCTGAACGCAATGTGCCTACCAACATATTTACCTCAGCAAAACTTCTCCACTTCAAACGGCGAAACAGCGGAATACGATTAAATATGAGCCCCTCGAAAGTATGCTCATAACGAAAAGACGCATACGTATCGCTGGTAAACTCAAGGTAGTTCATAAGGTTAAACCCGTAATTGTTGAAGAAGATGGTTTGATTACCCAAGTGACGAAACAACAGCAGGTAGGGCAGTTGTGAAGGAATATACCCTCCCGAAATTTGGTAAGAACCATTGCCAAAAGTGCCAAAACGAAACTTTTGGTCTATGTCCAGGGTGAATTTATGATAGCTAAAATCGCTGTCGATAAAACCTGCAATAAAACTTGGAATACCCAGGCGGTAACGAAAGGTAACCACAGGATAGTTAGTGCCTAAACTTATGCGCCGATTGCTTGCCTGAATAAAACGTTCGCGACGTGCCCAACGCAACTCAGCCATTAATTCGGTATTGACAAACTCGGTATTGACAGGCGAGTCGGTACGATCGGGCGCTGTATAATAAGCAAAGTGCTGAGGCAAATCGGGCAGGGTTTCAAAGGTATGGTTACGCAAACGTACTTTTAAGTTCAAACCTTTGAGCACCTCACTTTGCAAGGTGATTTTAGTATCACGCTGTAAATATAGGTTGGTATTGGTAATGTTGAAAAACCGAATAGAAGCAAGGTATAAATTAGGTAAGCGATCGTCGTCTACAGGAATAGCCGCTTGTAAAATATCGTGGGTATGACTCACGCTAAAGGTAGTCCAGGGCTTGCGTGATATAATATAGTCCATGCCCACCCCATACTTAAACTCTTTGTCCCAGGCGCCATAGGCAAGGTATCCATTAAACCCAATCTTCCGGCTAAACTTACCGTTGGTTCTGAACCCCAATCTAAAACGGTGCCCCTCATAATTGTTGAGGGCATAAGCAAACAGGTAGTTTCCAATGTCTACAGCTCCCACAGATTTGTAACCAGTGCCCAGAATAGAGATGAGTTCTACCCAGTTTTTTACCACGGGCAACTCTTTGATATTGTTAATCATAGAGTAAGTGTTTTTTTCGGCAGTAGTCAATGAATCGTGGCGATTTTTTATCCAAAAATCATCGTCATACAGTTTAAAGTCTTCTGCTACCTGAATCTGGTCATTGTAAAACCTCAATGGGTGTTTGGTTTGGGTGTCAAAGTTCTTGTTCGAGACATAAAACTTGGCAATCAGCCCTGCGGTATTACTGGTAAGTTCGGCAATGTCTATCAACACCCTGGTTTTGGTAGGTAGCCAGGCATCTTTGTCGGTAGGAGCCAGGGTTTGCTGAATTTTTATCTTTTCAAGAAAGTTAATATTGGCTTTTTTGTCTACCCGCACATCTATTTGCTTGAGTGCATAAGTAGCTTTGTCTATCCAAATGGTTCCCTCAAATGCCAAGTCGCGTTTACTCTTAGGTATCACGTCTATTTTGTAACAAAAGTGTTTGCCCAGTTGCACACTGTCCATCAAAAAATAGCGATAATGCAAACGCCAACCATCGGCAAGTGGCGACACAAAATCTTTTTGGGCAATTTTCATCCAGTTGGTATAAAAATTATATTCCTGAAAACTAGCTCCTATCAACTGTGACACAATAGAACCATCTTCGATTCCTACTCCCGTGATTTTACTTTTGAGTACATGTTCTTTGGTTTTCTTGGGGTTGCGGCGATAGTGATACTTAGACATTGTTTCAGACATGAAAATCGGAATCAATGGCTTGCCGTCATCTCCGGTAAGCTTACCTATACTATCTATGGCGGTCAGTATTTTTTTTACTGCCCGGCGTTTTGCCAGTTTTGCGCTTACATTGTCAATGTCAAACTCTACTTTGGTATAACTATCATATTCGTATTGATCCAAACGACGTTTGTCATTTTTGTTTTTGTTTTTCATCACATTCCGCATAATCGCCCACGAGGGGTTTTCGCGTGCTACAAACTTTACTTCTTCGAGTTTGGTGTTTTCGGGTTTGAGCTGAAAATTGATGGTTTGTTCTTTTTTTGTTTTATCTACTATGGCCTCTTTACTGACATAACCAATGTACGACACCATGAGTGTATCATATAGCTTGGGGGTGTTAATGGTAAAATATCCGTCAAAGTTTGTGTTGATACCAATGCTGGTACCTTTGAAATATACATTGGCAAAAGGAACCGGTTCAGCAGTTTCTATATCTTTTACCCTTCCTGTAATTTTAAATTGGGCGTATGCGTCTGTTGAAAGCACTAGCAACAATAGACAAAAGTAGTAAAATGTGTTTTTCACTGGTGTGGTTCTAATTATCATTTAAGAGATTATAATTCAATATTTCGGGGTGTTTCGTCTGATCAGTTGTTCAAAATGTGTTGAAAGTACTGCCATTGATAGTTTTGCTTGCACCAGGTTGTGAGTAGTGATCAGTAATTCCCGAATATTACAAAAAAACTACGCCTTACTTTATTTTAGGAGTGGTGTAAAAACAAAGTTCTATAGTAACACCAAGCATAAGATTCAATCCTAGAGTAAAACACCTACGCATTCTCTTATCTTCAACGCAATTGCCCAGGCTTTTGTCTCAGGGTTTTATTTTGGGTGCTACCATATATCAGACACCAAAGGTGTGCTAAAGGTTGCGCATGCAACTGGTTTTATAAAGCCAAGATAAAAAGCTTCCTCTCAAACAAAAACCATTCAGCCCCAGGTTAGTACCGTCATCGCCTCAGCTCGTGTCTCCACCATAGCCGTCAGGCTACTATTTTTTTACCCCTGAAACATCTTTCAGTATCCAAATTTTGGCGATTCGATCAGCGTGTGGGGACACTCGCTGAGGCGGTGACGGTATTTTTAAGTGATTTTTTTACTATGCTCCTCTTAGCCTGACGGCTATGGTGTCTCCACGAGCTGATCGAAACCTTCACAATGTTCCCAGACGCTGTGATGAGGCGATTTAGCTTTGCTGAGCACCGATATGCCTCGGTATTTAAGGACTCGTAAACTCGGTTGTGGAGACACAAACCGAGGCGAAAAAAATAGTAGGGTAGAGTAGCAATACAACTCACTCATAATAAGTAATTTAAAAGTTATTCGCAAAAAAAAGCACTTTTTACTTGACTCTACCCTTACGTCATAGCTTTTATTTGTAACCAACAAAAAATAAAACAACTATGGTTAATTATTCTGTAAAACAATTGGCTCGTTTGGCTGGGGTAAGTATTCGTACACTGCACTATTACGATAAGATTGGGTTGCTGGTTCCGGCACGCAAAGCAGCGTCGGGGTATAGGTATTATGGTAAAACAGAGTTATTGCGTTTGCAACAAATCTTGTTTTATAAAGAACTAAAGTACCCACTCCGGCAAATCAAAGTATTGCTTGATGCCCCTGAGTTTGACCTGTATGCATCGCTGGAACAACAAAAGCGCTTGTTGTTGGAAGAAGCCAATCGGATACAACAGCTTATAATGACCATAGATAAAACAATGGTTGGACTACAAAATACCAAAGACATGATCACAGATGAAGAATTGTATGCAGGGTTTACCCCAGAACAAAAAAGTGAATACCGCCAGGAAGTAAGCCAACGTTGGGGCGAAGACAAATTGCAGGCAGTGGAAGAAAGACTCCTTGGGCTCAATAACAAGCAGTGGACTGATATAAAAGCCAAGGGGCAAGAGGTTGAACAACTGCTGGCAGAATTGATGCAAGCCAGGCAAATAACCAATAGTTTGGTGGTACAAAAAACAATTGAACAGCACTACCTGCATATTTGTGAGTTTTGGACCCCCAACTGTGAGCAATACCGTGGCTTGGGCAAAATGTATGTAGAAGATGCCCGGTTTACTGCTCACTATGACCAATATGCCAAGGGTTTGTCCGCTTTTATTTGCGAAGCTATCGAGGTGTATTGTGACAATGGTATGAGGGTAATAGCAAGGTAAATATAGGCTTGAGGTGGTGATCAGCTAGGCTTTTTTATAGAATCACCTCACTCTTTCTCTTCTCCAAATTGCATTTTACTATATGCTATCTGCGATTTACTATAATATTGGAAGATCTGTATCTATAACTGCCCTCCCTTTAAAAGCTCATACTTTTGTGCCTGTTATCAATTAAATAACTTCCAATTATTATAGTTTATCATTTTGAAATAATTATGCGTTTATACTCCAACACTCATTTTTGGATAGCCTATTTATGCTTAGGCTGTTTTTTTTCACTACACCTCTGCCCAATCCCTTGATCAGCCTATTCCTTTTGATCCTGAAGTAAGCACTGGTACTTTGAGCAATGGCTTGAAATATTACATTAGAAAAAATGTGAAACCTGAGAAAAAAGCTGAGTTAAGGCTTGTCGTAAATGTGGGAGCGTTAGAGGAGAATGATCATCAACAAGACTGATGGGGGTACAGTTTGGAGCACACTACAAAAACTCTGGCAGTGTATCAGGCAATAATAAGGGTAAGGAATGACCAAATTTTGCAAGGACTGTGGACTTTTTTTAAAAAAAAGGGTGCAACAATATGGCTTGATCAGTACAAGGCAATGAGTTAAACAAGCCCAAAAAACACAATTAAAAAATAATTACTACTGACTCAACACTTTAAGCACTCGCTCTTTTTACAAAGAAAACTTTGAACATTTATCTTATAAGCCCAATGGTGAGATCACAACAAAAGACATACAAAATACCATTCAAGAGTTAATGAACATTAAACAGTACATTCACTTGAAACTATACCCTGAGAATTATAAAAAATAACTCAAGCCAAAAGCTACACCTTGTTATCTGACAGGGGGGGAGGTGTAGGCTGACTCCACCAACCCAGTTTTATACATACAAAAGCGGCGCTTAAAAATGAAGCAAGGGCAAACCCTGTAAATACCAAGGCAGATACCAGGCTGTATGTTGCCAAACCCAAGCGGCGACTTATATAAGTAGTGATAAATGCTGACACCGCAAAAACCAAGATAGAGTATACCCTTGGTTGCCAATGTGACGAAAGTACTGGAAGCCTCCCGGTGCTTGCTAAAATAACGTAGCCCAGATTGAGTCCTATAAAAGTACCAGTAGGAAACGCCTGTAGCCAGGGAGATAATATAAGTAATGCTAAGGCAGAAAGAAAAAACAGGCGATGAGCCCAACTGCTTTCAGGAACATTGTTGGCAACTTTCCACCCCTTGTACACGATCAAAGACACTACAACACCAATGGTGAACCCGCCTAGCACATCGCCCAGGTAATGGCGTGCCAAATACATTCGTGAGAGCATCATCAAGGGGATCAACCCTGCCCCCAAGTACCAAATCCAACGACGACGGAATACTAAAGCCGCCCCTAATGTTAAGGCAGTAATCAAGGAAGTATGTCCCGAAGGAAACCCTTCTCTTGCCGCTTTGCTGCGCCTTATTTTCACAAGCAAATTGTCTGAAAAAAGCTCAAAAAAACCTTTGGGTTGAATATTGGTCAGGTTTTGCCCTATTGGGCGATCAAAACTATTGAGGGAAGCATCTACCGCCATAGGACGAGGGTAGTCTATGAGGTGTTTGCAAAAAATGGTGACCATGATCACGTAGAAGAAAATATTGACTACGCCAAAACCTTTTTTGAAATGTGCGCCCATAATGATGGCATATACCACCAACACCAACACAGTTACGGTGCCTATTGCTGAAATGCCTTCGAAAAACCAATGAAAAAACGGGTGGTCAAACTGTTGCAGCCAGTGGTTTATATCAGTTTTGAACATAAGGTATGTTTAATTTTGTGGTGATAGATACAATAGTCCATAGTATTTAGTCGATAGTCCATAGCTGATTCGAGTAAATGTTCACCTTGTTAAATGCTGTAAACCAGTATTTTATATTAAGATTGCGTACTCACTTTATTTTTAAAAGTGTTTCGGTTTTATGCCTAAACACCCAATTAAATAGTTTTTAAATTCATAAATGACTGATAACCAGCAAACAACTTTGACTAAAATCACTGCGGAGTATTGAGATAAGCAAGTAAAGTTAAAATTTACCAATAAAAAAACCACCCTATTGATAACCAATAGGGTGGAGATGATATGTATAAAAGAGCGTTGATTACCCTACTAAATTTTGTTTTACAAAATCCTGAATGTCTAACATACCCACAGGTTTGTTGTTAGCCATTACAATGATGGTATCTATTTCTTTCTCTTTAAACAAAGCCACTGCATCGTACAAACGCGCTTCTTGAGTAATGGTGATAGGGTTGGCACTGCTCACGCAATCAGCCATTTTGTTGTCTAAGAAAGCCTTGCCTTTTTCTTTCAGGTTACGACGCAAGTCGCCATCGGTAAAGATGCCCTTTAGCTCCCCAGTGCCATTTACAATAGACACTGCACCCAAACCAGACTCAGTCATTTTGCTCAATGCATCGAAGATAGTTTCATCATCTTTTACTACAGGGTTGAAGTCTTGCATTACATCCTTCACGTTTTCAGTCATCAAGCGGGTATGCTCTACAAACTGATCGGTACCTACTGTAGTAAAATTGTTGCTGGTCAATGTTTTCATTACTTTCCATGGAGCAGTAATGGTATGCACACCAGACATAATAGCCGTGCGTACATGCTCGGCGTGGCGTACTGAAGAAAACATTACTTTGGTGTCATAACCATAATAGTTTACCGCATCCACACAGCTTTGTACCAAAGTCAACGCGTCGTGCCCCTGGTCTTGCAAACGACCCACCAACGGACATACATAAGTAGCGCCTGCCTGCATAGCCATATATGCTTGGTTAAGCGTGTATACCAGGTGAACGTTTACCATCATTCCGTGGTCACGCAATAATTTACAAGCTTTTACGCCTACATTAGATACTGGAATCTTAAAAACAGTTTTCTCTATGTCTAAGCCCAACGCAAGCAATCTTTTTGCTTCAGCCAAAATCTCTTCAGCAGTGTCGCCTAGTGCTTCTACCTGCAAAATACCAGGCTCCACCATACCAGCTAGTTTTACTATAGCTCCGTCAATATCAGTAATACCATGACGATGCATAAAAGTAGGTGTGGTAGTAAGACCTGTTAAGAAACCCATGTCAAAGGCTTCTTCTATTTCTTTGAAATCGACCGAGTCTAAATATAGTTCCATGTGAAATTAATAATGTATTTCTTTGATTTTCAAACTTTTTAAAAATATAATCGCTTAGGAACGTGATCGCCCCGTAAACGGGATTTCGGGCGTAGCCCTCAACAATAACTGTCCGGTTTAGAACATATCCTCTTTACTGACTTTCGTTACTTTTAGCCTTTGGCAGAGCTCGGCACAGCAGGGCTGCAGCCATCGGTTTTCGCCGTAGCTATGGCTACGACTGCAAAAAGTGCCTCAGCCAGCCTCGAGTATACGCCCTCAATCTCGACACTTATTTTGAACATGTTCCTTAGCTATTTTCAGCTACAGGGTACATGTTGTATTTTTTGTTAATGGCATGTATCTCTAGCAATGGCTTCATGAACTCTTCTATGTCGTACACGCACAATTGGCTTGCTGCGTCACACAGGGCAGTTTCGGGGGTAGGATGAGTTTCTATAAAAACACCATCAACCCCAGCGGCTACTCCTGATCTTGACAAAGATGGTAAAAATTCACGAGCCCCTCCTTTAGAGTCAGCACTTGGAATACCATATTTGCGAATAGAGTGAGTAACATCAAACACTACAGGATAACCCATTTGGTTAAAGTGGTAAAAACTGCGTGGGTCTACTACCAGGTCGTTGTAGCCAAAAGTATAGCCACGTTCGGTCAATACAATCCGGTCGTTGCCGGCCGACTGAACTTTTTTTACCGGGTGCTTCATGTTTTCGGGAGCCAAAAACTGCCCATGCTTGAGGTTTACCACTTTACCTGTTTTGGCAGCTTCTACCACCAACGAAGTTTGCATACATAAATATGCCGGAATCTGTAAAATGTCTAGTACCTCACCAGCCGCAGCAGCTTCGCTTGGGTGGTGAATATCCGAAAGTATAGGAAACCCAAACTCTTTTTTTACCTTTTCCAATATTTTCAAACCTTCGTCTAAGCCAGGGCCGTGGTAGTAATCTACCGAGCTACGGTTGTCTTTGGTATAAGAAGATTTAAATATAATGGGGACATCAAGGTTTTCGGCTACTTTTTTGAGATGTTCAGCGGTGCGCATCATCAAGCTTTCTTCTTCGATGACACAAGGACCAGATATGAGAAATAGTTGGCTACTACCCATAGTAATATCGCCAACTTGAACGGTTTTTTTCGTCATGTTTATTTTATTCAGTCTAAGAGGTGATATACATCTTACAACTTGCCGCCAAAGTTAAAGAATCTTTTGATAATAAAAGTATTTTACTCAGGAAGATAGCAGGCTACACTGCGGCTTTTGGGCTTGGGTATGGATAAAAGCTATGTGAAATCGATTATTGCCATAAAGCATCCTTGTTTTTTGCGTCTTTAGTCCAACCTGGACAGGCTTTTAGGCATATGCCAAAATGCGTTGTGTTCATCTATACCCTGGCACCCAATACCAGAATGTCGTCGATTTGCTCAATATCTCCCATCCACTCTGTAAGGGCTTGATCCAACATCTCTCCTTGTTTGGCAAGCGGTTGAGACGATATTTCGTGCAATAATTGATGAAATTTTCGGGTCATAAACTTTTTACCCCTGGGGCCTCCAAACTGATCTTGGTAACCATCTGAAAATAAGTAGAAAGTAACTGGCACATCCAAGGCTACTTCGTGGTTGGTATACCCTGCATTGTCTTTGGTTGCATTGCCTCCAATCGAGCGTTTGTCCCCTTTAATAATGGTCATTTCACCATTTTTCACATATAACAAAGGGTTTTGTGCACCGGCAAACTGTAGCAACTTTTGGTCTTGATTGATGGTACATACAGTGATATCCATTCCATCACGCGATTTGGTTTCCTTTTGGTGAAACACCCTTTTGATGCCATCGTGCAGCCAGTCTAATATCAGGCTGGGCTTGTGTATGCCACGCATTTTTACAATTTCGTTGAGCAGTTCGTTGCCTACCATACTCACAAAAGCACCTGGCACCCCGTGTCCGGTACAGTCAGCGGCAATGATGATGGTGTCTGAAGAAGGTGTACCCAACGAAGCACGCTCTACCTCGGCAAACCAATAAAAGTCACCACTTACAATGTCGCGAGGGCGGTATAGAATAAAAGTTTCGGGCAACGAATGTGTAATTTCTTCCATAGGGGGCAACATGGCCGATTGAATACGACGCGCATAATTGATGCTGGCCACAATGTCGCGGTTTTTCTTTTCGATGACCCGGTTTTTTTCGCTGATACTTTCATTCAGTACTTCAAGCTCCTCTTTCTGAGTTTTAAGGCTTTCTGCCTGGATGGTAATTTCTTCTTTTTGCTGGCTCAACGCCTCATTTTTTTCCAGAACTTCGGCAGTTCTTAACTCTACAACTTTTTCCAGTTTACGTTTTTGCATTTGTAAACGCCTTACATTGAGCTTGACAATTCCCCAGACCAGCAATCCTCCAAGCAGCACCATTCCGGCATAAGCCCATACAGTACGGTTCCAGGGTGGGCGAATCTTAAACGAATAACTTGCGACCAGGCTTTCGGTGCCATAAATATTGCGTGCCTTTACATAAAAGGTATAAGTACCTTCTGGAATATTGGTATATTCTTTCTCGGTGTTGTTGGTCCAGGGGTGCCAATGCGACTCAAAACCCTTAAGGTAAAAACTGTATTCGAGTTGGTCATGGTCTTCGTAATAAGTAGCCGAAAACGAAAACCTCAAGTTATGATCATCATAGTGAAGACGGGGCAGTTTTTTGTGGGCTTGTTGTACAGTGACTGCCCCTTGCTTGTCGACAAAGGTTCCGCCAAACAATAGAGAATCTTTGTCGCTGATGCTTTCTACCTTGCGAATGATGCAAAAGTAAGGCTGGTCGTATTTTCGGTTTACATCATGGCTATAGTGCACAGCCCCTTCCGGAGCACTAAACAATACATTTTTGTGGTCTACCGGGTTGATGTGGCTCCCCAATACCATAAAGTTTTTTTTGAGTTTTTTGAAGGGCTTCTTTACTACCTGATAAGTGTTACTTTGAGCCTTTTTTTGCAAAAACATGACCTCCATTACGCTACTCTGGTCACTTGCCCACAACCATAGATTGCCCTGAGCATCAGTTTGGATATAGCTTATCCAACAATGATTCAATTCGCTAAAGTGAGGGTGTGGCACAAACTTATCGGAGGCTTCGTTGTACTGATAAATGCCTCGGTGAGTGGCTATGACTACTTCATTGTTTATTTTAAATACCCGGTTGCCGTGCATAGCTGGCAACCCTTGAATAGTGTCATAACGCTTGGTGTTGACAATACTGTCTAAACCAACATTGAGCACTACTTTTGAGAGCCTGCCGTTATCGTTACTTGCCAGCAAATGCCTTTCTTTGTATTCTGCTACATAAGGAATAGACTGATTCAAACCCTTGATTTCTAAAGCTTTCCATTCTTTGTTTTGCTCAAAAACAGTCATCAATCCCTTGCGGGTACTTACCAATACTTTGTCTTTTTGGTGTATAAAAGGCATAAACTTTCGGACAAAATGCCCTTGTTCCTGAGTGATTTCTCTGCCTTTTTTTTGCTGGGTGTTGTATGCCCAAATGCCGTTTTGGTGCCCAACCAACAGTGTATACTCATGGGCGTATAAATCCAGGATGTTGTTTAAGTGATTGATTTTACTTAGTTGAGGGCGCACCCTAAACTGGTGCTGGGCGCTCACCTCAGTCTCACCAAATAACCCCCCTTGCATAGTACCTACATACAGTTGATCATTTACATAGGCCGATGCCGACAAGTGAGAGTTTAAGCCTAGTATTTGGTTATAAAAAGTAAACCCACTGCTTGCCACTATATGGCTTAGCCCTTGGTTAGAAGCTACCCAAATGTTTTTATCTTTGTCTACAAAAGAGTGATACACACTAGAGTTGATCAAGCCATGCTCCTGGTCTATGTGCTGGTGAATTTTACCTTTTTTATCAATAATAAATAAGCCTTTTCTTAAGGTATTAATGATATAGTAATCTTTCTTGAAAGGTTTACAGTAGTATACCCGATAGCTACTTAAATACTCGTGTAATTCGTTTTTCCAAAGGGTGAGTTTTTTGCCATCGTACAAATACATACCACTGCGGCTCACAATCAACAGGTTTTGCGCATCATAGGGCAACATGGCGTATACCGTCTTTTTTGCAAAAAAATCTCCGGCAGGTATCAATGCAAGTTTATTACCTGACATTTTCATCAGACCAGTCCCTCGTTCTCTTACATAAAACTGTTGGTTGACATAAAACGATACATGAAAGGTATGTTGAGGGCTGGGCTGGTATACTGCTGCTTGGTCGGCAGACAAGATAAATATAGCAGTATGGGTGCGAAAAATGACTTGATGCTGAGGAGTAACATGGGTGCTCCATACCTGGGTAAAATGGCGGTGAGCTTTAGGAATCCGTTTCAGCAACGATTTAAAAACTGTTTTGCCCTGTTGGTTAGGGGTAAGGTAGCCAAACTCGCCTACTCCGCCTACATACACCCGGTTTTGGGTTTTGTCTATTGCCAGTGAGTACACTCGTGACTTATTGGGTAGTTTAATCAGGCGCCAATGGCTGCCATCATACTCCAGTACACCTGCGTTGTTGGCTACATATATCAACCCTCGGTTATCTTGGGTAATGGCGTGGTTAAAAACATCGGCGTTGTATTCATTGACCGAATAGTTATGAATAGCAGGGATGCCTTCTAGTTTGGCGTGTAGGGGGGAGTGCTGGGCAGTAAGTGTGAAGCACAAAAAGTGAGTAAATAGCAATAAATATATTTTCTGTATCATTATAAGTCAAAGGCTCGCTGTCATAAAATGGAAGATGTGGATAGTCAGTGACTGCCACAAAATCAATGCATAACTCTGTACTGTTCAAAAAAAAGTAATGTAACAAACATAGGTTACTATGCGTTATTGTCCATTCTGTTAGCAGCTTGTTTTATGTGCGTTCAAATATAAACAAAGATTATTGTCAGCCAAACTATTTGAGTGCCTGGCTGATGAAAACACGTATTTACCACCTATTCCAATCGCAAATTATTCCACTCTTCAAGCCATATCAGCCCCTATTTATATTCGTATACTTTCAGTTCGCTCCACATCCGGTTTACGTAAGGGTTATGGTAAAAAGCCTTGCCTTTTACTGGCTGGTGCAAGTCCTTATTTAAGTCAATCAGGCTATATACCTTGCCACCCTTCAGCTGGACTTTTGCCTGCTTGATCAATTGCACACTATTGGGCTTATCGGCATACACAAACTTAAGCTTCCAGTCATGTTGCCGTTTCAGGTAAAAAGCCACCAGTTCGGGCGCGTATAATATATTTTGTGGTTTATCTTGGCTCACCATATAGTTTTTTACCTGCGCAATGGCAGTAGGCTTGCGGTGTTGCCCAACCAACGTAAAAGTAATAAACATATACAATGGCAACATCAACACTGCCATTCCTGCGCTGAGGTCTCGGTTTTGCCCTATGCCAATAGCTATACGAGCTACTATAAAAGGAATAAAAGGCATTATATGGCGTGCTTTATATAATACATTCTGAAAAAAGAAAATCCATAGAAGGTAAGCAAAGATGCTGAGGTTAATAATTGACCTCAATACAATTCTTTCTCTTATTTCACTTGGCATTTTTTGATCTTTGGGAAAGTCAGTAGATTTTGCCCATAGTTTTTTATAATTACGAAACCCCAGATAAATCAATAGACTGAACGGAATGCCTAACCAATGCCTATCGAGCCAATAAGCCCCTAAACCGTCTGCCCAGGTATATTGAAAAATACGCACCACTCGCACCCAATAACCCGATTCAGTTTTGACTGTGCCTCCCCACTCGTTAAAATGTCCGTCTAAGTGTTTTTGAGCAATTTGCAGCAAGGCTTCCCATCCACCAGTATCTATGAGTAAAGGAATGAACCAAACCGCTACCCCTAGCCCACCAAAAAACAACAATTGAGGCAAACGTCGGAAAAAGTTTAAAACAAGTAATATGGCAGGCACCAACAGCAAAGGCAAGTAAGACAAGCGTACGCCAATCAGCAAACCCATGACCAAGTAAAAAGCCCATAGATAGTAGGGTTTATAAGCCGCATAACGCAGTTTGCGTTCTTCGTGACTATACGATTTTATTCGGTTTACCACCTCACCTAAACTCTCGTCGGTATTGGGGGTGTTTTTATCTGTTGGGGTATGATCGTGTTCGTTTTGCCCAGGCAGTGGTGCCTCAAAAGCAAGCCAGGCTTTCATAAACAAGTATACACAAGCCAGCAAAAAAGTTAACCCCATCAGGTCAGGCATATAACGATTGCTCATGAGCCAAAGAAAAGGATTGAGCAAAACCAATAAGACAATCCATATTTTAGATGCCTGTTTCATTGCTGGAAACAACAGTTGATAAATCTTGGTAATGAAGTAAATCACCCCAAACAAAGAAAGCCCCCCAGTGACAGTAAAAGAGAAAGCAAGTTTGCCCCCAGTGATGGCGTAAAATATTTTTACAATGAAACAATACACTGGATAAGCCGGAAAATGAGGCTGATAAGTGGCAAGGTTGTAATCTTTGATAGCCAGGGCAAACCGAAGGCTGTCTACATCTTCTATATAATATATTGCTGTAAATATGCGGGAAAACACGCAAATAGTAAGGGTACTCCACCAAAAAGTAGCGTTTTGAGTAGCTTTTGGGCTATTCCATGTCTTCGATAGGGCATTCAAAAGTTGAGGTTTCAATTTTACAGTTTTTATTTAGAATAAATCAAAATAGTTCTTGCAAATAAAATCAATATTCTCCTATTTTGCGCTTAATTAGACTGATTACAAATAAGTCATGCAAAAAATAATTATAAAAATAGGGAAACTTGCACTAGTCTTCACTATTGTGCTTGGTTCTTTGGCGGCTTGTGAAGATGACCCCATAGTAGAACCCACCAAAAAAAAAGATGATGACTGTCAAGGCAGTTATTGCCAAATAGACACCAATAATGGAAACAAGGAACAAGATAGGAAAGTAGCACTTTTAAATGTTCAGTCTACAAACCCTCAAACTTTTTAAATCACTCACTAAGAGAATAATCGAATGATGCAAGGTGACTGTCGTAAACTCGTGCTTGTTTTACTGTTTTTATGGTTGAATGCTTACTCCATTGCCTGGGCACAAGCACCTCCCCGGCACTTTATAAAAGGGGTAGTCAAAGCTGCCAAAGAAAGTGAACCGATTGTAGGAGCAACCGTGATTTTACTGGAAAAAGAGAAGATAATTGGGGTCACTTCTACCAATGCCCAAGGGTTGTTTTTGCTCCAAACCTCTCAAAAACAACCCTTGCAACTCAAAGTGAAATTTATAGGTTATAACGACTTCTCGGTTCAAATTACCCCTACGCTCTCTCCTCAAACCACGCTTGAAATATCCCTCAAAGAAAATAACTTGACCCTTTCGGCAGTAGAAATTATAGGCGATGCTCCCGGAAGTTATCGTAAACTGCCTGGTACTGCTACTCGCTTAAAAACCGAAGATATTCAAATGATTGCCCCAGTGGGTACCCAAGAAGCACTAGAGTATGTGCCGGGGGTAAACGGTGTAGGTGACGACGGCTTCGGTAACTCACGCTTAAGTATTGGTATCAGGGGGCTTAACCCACGTAGAAGTGCCCGTGTATTGGTGCTCGAAGACGGAGTGCCTATTCAACCTGCGGCTTATGTTTACCCTAATATGTACTACAACCCTCCAGTAGAGCGACTGGAAGAAATAGAGGTAATCAAAGGAAGCGGAAGTATTAAATATGGGCCACAAACAATGGGGGGAGTGATTAACTACATTACCCGACGCCCCCGTAAAGACTTTGGTGGCATGGTCATGCTCACGGGTGGTACCAATGGCTATGCCAGTGCTTTTGCCGAAATAGGTGGTTGGGGCAACAACAAAGTACACCCCGAACTGCAACTGTTGTATAAACGTGGCGATGGTTACCGTGAAAATAATACGTTTGAGCAAATAAACGCGACTCTAAAGACCAATATCATTGCCAAAGAAAATAAAAAACTGTACCTGAAGTACAACCTCAATATGGAAGACAATCAGGCTACTTACACTGGCTTGACAGAGTATTCTTTTCGCACCAACCCCAGGTTTAACCCTAAAAAGAATGATGAGTTCAAGGTTTTTCGTACTTCGTTGGATGCCATTTATGAGGTGCAAATTAATAAACACCTGGTAGCGGTAACTAAAGGGTATGCAAGTTACTTTGACCGTGACTGGTGGCGTGAAGACGATATGTTTATTCGTGCCACAAGCTTAGGCGCTTACCTTAATGGGCAAGAGGTAGAAGCCCAAAATTATACTTCTGCTACTGACTTGGTAAGGGTAGGCAATGGGCAAACCAATTTTGGCATTTTACGCACCTTTGCCACCGCAGGCATTGAGCAAAACTATAACTATGAATATCAGCTGTTTGGCAAAGGTGCCACCCTGAATATTGGGGGACGTTACCATTACGAACGGTTTATGGATAGTTTTAAAGTAGGTAGCAGTCCAACCGACCGCGAAGGAGCGCTTTACCAAACAGTGAGTGTAACCGACAGCACCACTGGTGCCACTACTCAGTTTCGCGAAGCCCTGCCACGTGCCCAAAGCCGTACTTTTACCACGACTGCTTTTTCGTTTTATGCACAACAAAATATTCAATTTACTGAGCGCTTTTCGATGCGTTTGGGGGCAAGGGTAGAAGCCTTTGAGCAAGAGGTGGTAGATAAGCTACAGGGAAGTAAATACAATGATAAGACTACTGTGGTAGTATTGCCTGGCGCTGGGTTTAATTTTGCCGCACTTACTGACTTTACTTTGTTTGGTGGTGTACACCGAGGCTTTACTCCTCCGCAAAGTGGGAGCTTCTCGTTGCCTTTTGTAGACAATGGCAGCCAAAATACGGGTAGCACGCTTGACTTGGCTGCCGAAAAAAGTTGGAATTATGAGCTAGGATTTAGGGTAAACAAATCCTGGGGTAATTTTGAGGTAGCGGGTTTTCTGCTGGACATAGAAGACATGGTAGCCGCAGCCCGCAGCGCTGTATTTTTAAACTTGGGCAAGGTGCGCAGTACCGGATTGGAAGCTGGCGGAAGCATTAAATTATCTCGTCTAAGCGCTTTGTTGCCAGATATTAACTTTGCTTATACTTACCTCCAGTCAAAGGTGGTCAATGCCCTGACGCCTTCTCACTTGAATAGTCGTTATGATGCTTATCGCGCTGATGCCTCTGGCACCTTGGTAGCAGTGCAAGACACTATAGACATTAGTGGCAATGATATGCCTTATGCTCCAAATCATACTTTAAATATTGGGTTGGCTAAATCATTTGCTTTTGGGCTCTCGCTTCGGGCTGATTTTAAATTTGTAAGCCAATCTTTCAGCGATTTTGAAAACCTTACTGAAGGCTTTGTCCAAAATGCTACTTATTTGGATGCCAACGGCAACGAACGTAAATACTTGGGTTTTAGGGGAGATGCAGGACCCATTCCGGCTTATTACCTTATCAATCTAAGCGCTTCTTATTCTTTCAACAAAAAGTGGCGGGTATTTGCCACGGTCAAAAATCTTTTAGATAATATATACATTAGTTCAAGGTTGCATTCTCATCCTTCACGACCCGAACCCACCGCAAGTTCTGGCATTTTGGTAGGCGCTCGTCGCCAGATTAATGCAGGGGTAAGCTGGAGTTTTTAAGTAGGTTCTAGTGCATTGGGTACTAAGTTACTCACATATTCTTTGGTGACTTTTGCCCCCTGACTTCCTCGTAAAAAAGTTAGATAGCTATGGCTATCCGCCATTTTCACGACTCGTCAGAAAACAAAATTCATCCAAATTAATAGGCAACTTATTTAATCCCCAATGCACTAGGAGCTGGGTTTTTAGTTTTAAGTAACAAGCCATAAGCTTCAAGCGACAAGGCTGAGTTTAAGTAGTAAATAAAAATATAACAACTTTAATATCAACACTTGAGCTTATGAGAGATTTTAAAAAACTGGTGGTTTGGTAAAAAAGCATGGACTTTACAGTCAAGGTCTATTTATTAATGCAGCATTTGCCAGTAGATGAAAGGTTTGCTTTAAAAAGTCAAATACAAAGAGCAGCTGTATCTATTCCTTCTAATGTGGCTGAAGGCTGTAGTCGCAGTAGTCAATTGGAGCTTAAGCGGTTTTTGGAAATCGCTTTGGGATCGAGTTATGAAATAGAAACACAGTTACTACTTGTAGAGAGGTTAAAAATGTTGTCAGAGCCAATAGCTCTACTTGATGATATTGTTGAAATACAAAAAATGTTGGTTGGATTAATTAAATCTATTAAAAGTAAATTATAAAACGATTATTTAAGGCAAGACTAAACGAATAGCCAAGCAAAAAACTTGTAGCTTATCGCTTATACCTTGTCGCTATAAATATTGTGAGTTATGAAAGGTTTATCTATACAAAAAATAAAAATACAATTTGCCTTATTGTTGGCAGCTGGTATAGGGTTGAATGCTTGTAAAGCAAAAAACGAAGAAGTAACCCCTGGTAATTCTACCAATACCCTAGAGGTGCCTTCTACCTATAGTTTTGAAAGTCGCTTTGAAAGTGGCATCAGTAGCGTAGACTATACGGGGCAGGTAGTACGCAACTTGTTGGTGCAAGACATCAAACATTTGATTGACGATGCAGCCACGGCAGCGACTCCTCCGGTGAATCTGAAATCTCAAGTATTGCAGTTATACAATCACTTAGATACTGATAACTTGGAAACAGTTACCAAAAACAAGCACAATGCTAGTTTTACTGAGACTTTTTATGCCAAGATAGCTACTGGCAAAAACATTCCGGGTAAAATATCAGATGCTACAGTAATTGGTTATAACCAAACAGCAGATGCTTTGGTCAAGGGATGGTTGGATAAAATAGATGCCAATGTACAAGCAGGTAAAACAGGCAAAGACATTTACATTGATGCTACTACCAAGGTAGATTACAATCAGTTGATCAACAAGGTGTTGTTAGGCGCATTGACTTACTCGCAAGGGGCAGGGTATTATCTCAATCGGGTAGGAGAAGAAAACAATACAGAGCCTCGCCAAAGAGAGGGTAAATCTGCTGACCCTTTTACGGTGATGGAACACGTTTTTGACGAAGGTTTTGGCTATTTTGGAGCTGCTCGCGATTATGCTGCTTATAGTGACGATGCGTTGGCAGCTAAAAACGGCTTGACTTTTTACAAAGATGCCAATGGTGATAGTAAAGTTGATTTTCACTCGGAGTATAACTTTGGTTTTTCGCGCAATGCGGGAAAACGTGACCGTGGTGGAGCAAAAAATACCAACTTTACTAAAGAAGCCTTTGATGCTTTTTTGGCAGGACGTACTGCTATCTACAACAAAGCCGATTTTGCTACGGTAATAGAGCCAGAAATAAAAAAAGCTGCCCAAACCTGGGAAAAAGTAATTGCCGCTACTATTATTCACTACATCAACGAAACATTGAACGATATGACGGCGGTGGGTACCACCAACGAAAACATTCCTAACCTGGCAAAACACTGGTCAGAAATGAAGGGGTTTTTGGTAGCCCTACAATATGGTAGTGCCAAGTATAAACTAATGACGGACACTATTTTGCAAGACCTGCAAACCAAGGTAGGAACGGCTCCGGTAGTGGCGAATGATGCCACTTACAAAACCAAGTTAGAAGAAGTACGTACCTCGTTGAAAAATACTTATAGCTTTGACGATAGTAGCGTGATTACCTGGTAAACAGCCTGGGTCCTGAGTCTACACTTACTGATAGTTTATTTATCCCTTGCAAAATCTTGATGGTTTTGCAAGGGATTTTTTTTTGATGATTTCAACAAATTCAGTGGCTTATTTGATGAGCTTTCTGAAGTAGATAACAACCCATTCGTAATTGACCAATTCGTAATTGTTTAAGTGAACCTATAGAACACTTGAAACTACAGGACTTTATTTATTTTCCAGTTCACCCAGCAAACCTACGTTGTTAAGCAAATATTGCATTTGTTGAATGCTTGCCTGTAGGTGAGTTTTTACCTGTGTATATTCTTGGTTTTCGAACAACTCTAAAGAGGTGTCCACGTCAAACGTTAATGCCTCAAAATTGGCACGAAGGCTTTGGGCAAATATGTTTACAATTGACTCAGGGATGGCAATGTTTTGTACCTCTGTATTTAATTCAGTAAATTGCATTTGTTATAAGTTTTATTTGTAACAAAAGCCCTTGAGGTATGTCTTCGAAAACTGAACCTCTTGGGCTTACTTTCACCGTGAAAGTATGAACAAATATAGTAAAAACACCTGCCTTTTGCAAGAGAAAATACAGTTAAATCATTGCTAATCAATGTATTAACAATAAGCCTTCAAAGTAGAGGAATGCTTTTTAAGGTTGAATTGTCTTGCCTCTCCTCATCCGTAGTTGACATGTTTTTAATTCAGTCTGTATACGATGATTTTTAGCTTCGCTTCGCGCCCATTCGTAATTAGCCAAAGGCAGAGCTCCCTACGGTCGGTTCATAATTAAAAAATTCGTAATTAACCCATTTGTAATTAAAATAGTTCCGAGTGTTGGCGTGCTTTGGTCTCGCTTCACTAAGACCAAAGCTGGGGAATGTTTTTTAAGGTTGAATTGTCTTGGCTTGCCCCTGCCAATAAACGACTTCCTGTGAAGGTGTTACCAAAGGGTGACCTGAACAATGCCGATCGGAAACACCATCAACAACTTGTGTATGATGTTCCGAGTGTTGGCGTGCTTTGGTCTCGTTTTACTAAGACCAAAGTAGGGGAATGTTTTTTAAGGTTGAATTGTCTTGGCTTGCTCCTCCTCATTCGTGATTGACCTGTTCGTAATTGAAAAATTCGTAATTAGCTTACGCAGAGCTCCCTGCGGTCGGTTCGTAATTGATTCATTCGTAATTAACTCCCTGCCACTACTACTACTATTTCGCCTTTTACTTTTTTAGCTTCAAAATGCTGAGCTACTTCTTCCAGAGTACCATTTACAGTTTCTTCGTAGATTTTAGTGAGTTCACGCGATACAGATGCCTGGCGGTCTTTACCCAAAACTTCGGCCAATTGATGGAGCATTTTTACCAGTCGGTGGGGCGACTCATAAAATACCATAGTGCGGGTTTCGGCGGCAAGTTGTTGCAAACGGGTTTGTCGGCCTTTTTTATGGGGCAAAAAACCTTCAAAAATAAAACGGTCGTTGGGTAAGCCCGATTTGACCAAAGCAGGCACAAAGGCTGTAGCTCCTGGCAAACACTCTATTTGTATCTCATGCTTAAGACATTCACGCACCAGCAAAAAACCAGGATCAGAGATGGCAGGTGTACCAGCGTCTGAAATCAACGCCATTTTTTCGCCTTTTTGCATTCGCTCTACCAGTTGTTGTAGTACTTTGTGCTCGTTATGAATATGGTAACTTTGCAAAGGCTTGCCAATGTCAAGGTGTCGAAGCAATACCCCTGAAGTGCGGGTGTCTTCTGCCAAAATTACATCTACCGATTGTAGTATTTTAATGGCACGCAAAGTGATATCATCGAGGTTGCCAATGGGGGTAGGCACTAAATATAAAACCGTTTCTTGGGTTGTATCCATTGTTATAACAAGTCAAATCTTTAAGTTTGCAAAGTTATAGCTAAAAAATAATTCGCACTACTTTGCAGCAAATTCTCGCCAAAAGGCAGATGTTTTCCAACAAAAAAAGCAAATATTTAAGTTATGGATGGTAAAAACCGAAAAGATATACGCCCTGGGCAACTGGTAGAAATAGTAATGAAAGCCGATCAGCGAACAGGAGCCCTGACCAAAGGGGTAGTACAACGACTATTGACCAAGTCGCCCACTCACCCACACGGCATCAAGGTACAACTGGAAACTGGCGAAGTAGGACGAGTAAAAAATATATTGCCAGAAGAGGAGTAAAATCACTGTTTAGGTAATTATTCCCAACGCTCATCATTAGAGTCTTCTTCAAAATTGTCTACTCCCTCAAAACCCAACGATTTCAATTGTTCAAAATAAGGAGTAAAATCAATATCTTTGGTTGTTTGGAGTGCCCAGATAAACCGTGCTGCCCACTGTAACCAACGAGGTGGAGGCGGGTATTTTCTCATATAGGCAATGCGGGCTTCTTGATCAAAGTTTTGTTGATCAAGCCATTCACCTAATATCATTATATGAGATTCGCCCCCTCCCATGCGCCATTCCATACTATAAGGGTGTCCATTGGGCGAATATACCCAAGGAGGCGGCACATCACCATATTCTGTTGTTAACTGCTGAACGGCTTTTATATACCATTCCTGGTTGCTGTATGTTCCCATTTCTCTATCTTATTGGTGCAAATTTCTTTTGGTATTCATTGGGTAAAGTACCTGTCACTTTATAAAACAGGTTCCTAAAAGAAGCCACATCTACATAACCCAACCTATAAGCAAGCTCTTGTACTGTAATGTTTTTGTGCTCTAGCTGTTCTTTAGCTTTTTCTATGATGATGCGTTGCTGATATGAGCGCAATGATTCTCCAGTGGCATTTTTAAACCTCCGGTTAAGGCTACGCCGACTAATATGATGCCTTTCGGCTAATGTATCAAAATTGAGTGATTCGCCCTGGTATTGTTCCATATACTCCTGCACCTTTAGTACTAGTTCATCTTGATGGCTTTTTTGGTTACTAAAGATATAATAAGGCTTTTGTGAAGTGCGTGGATAATCTATTTGTAGTTTTTTGGCTATGCTCAACACCTTATGACGGTCGTAATATTTAAGCAACCAATAGATCAAGGCATTGAGCGACGACAACGCACCACCACTTGTAATCACCCTGTCTTTTTCGGTAATAATTGCCCCTTTTTGCCAATTTACCTCCGAAAACCTTTGCCTAAGATCACTCATTACCGAAAAATGCGAAGCGGCTTCTTTACCGTTGAGCAAACCAGTAGCAGCCAATATATAAGCCCCTGTACACAAAGATACTACTTCGGCTCCCTGAGCATACTGTTGCCTAATCCATTCAAACAATGGAGGATTTTCTTGTAACACCGCATCTACAGGCTCATTGGTATCAATAGGTGATACAATCACCAAATCAGCTGCTGTCACCTCGGCAATAGTGGTATCTGCCTTTACTGTAAACGGTGACATCTCAAAATTGCGTTTATTTTGGGAGACACCAATTGATAATCAAGGGACAGCCCAGGCTTTGGGCAATGTTT
>NZ_AAWS01000064.1 GCF_000169175.1 Microscilla marina ATCC 23134 | reverse complement strand
GGGGAATGGGTAGAGTTAACAAGGGTTAGATCTCTTTTGAATGAAATTAAACTAAATAAAATCAAACTTAAACTTAAAAAAAACGTAGGCGTGTAACTTTAAATCATATCTAATTGCACAACTCAAAAATATGCTGTAGTTTAGCCATTCATTGATTCAGTATTAAATCCAACTATTTGATAAATGAGTACAAATAAAGAAGCCTGGGGTTCTCGGGTCGGACTGGTATTGGCTATGGCTGGAAATGCCGTAGGTTTAGGAAACTTTCTTCGCTTTCCTGTGCAAGCTGTTCAGAATGGTGGAGGAGCTTTTATTATCCCCTATTTGGTATGTTTTGTATTAATGGGTATTCCTCTCCTTTGGGTTGAATGGTCAGTAGGGCGTTTTGGGGGGCGTCAGGGTAATCACTCTACACCGTTTATCCTTGATACCATGGGTAAACGTAAGTTTTGGAAGTATTTTGGTGTATTTGGTATTTTTACCAACATTGCAGTAGCTGCCTATTACACCTATATCGAATCCTGGACACTTACTTATGTTTGGAAGTCTATCACAAGGGGTTTTGCCGGATCAAGCCCTGAAGCAGTTTCAGCCTACTTCGATTCCTATACCGATTCTTTTATGGGTATTCCTGTACCTGCACTTATCATTTATGTTATTACGCTATCTCTCAATATATATATATTATCTAAAGGCTTAAGTGGCGGGGTAGAAAAAGTGGCCAAATTTGGTATGCCTATGCTTGTCTTGTTTGGAGCTTTTCTTGCCATTCGCGGCATTACCCTGGGGCCATCTGGTGCACCAGAAGGTTGTACTGACTGTAACTCTTTCTTAGCATTAGATTTCTTATGGAAACCACAAGTATCCAGTATCTGGGACTTTAAAGTATGGATGGCCGCTGCCGGGCAAATATTCTTTACGCTCTCGGTAGGTATGGGTACTATTCAGTGTTATGCTTCTTATGTACGTTCTAAAGACGATATTGCCCTCAACGCAATGTCTGCCGGATGGATGAACGGTTTTGTAGAAATTGTATTGGGTGCATCTGTTGTTATTCCTATTGCAGTGGGTTACCTGGGGCTTGAGTGGGCACAAAACAATGCTGGTTTCTCTATGGCTTTTCAAACCATGCCTTACCTGTTTGACCAATGGGGCAGCGTACTGAGCGTAGTAGCTGGAGTAATGTGGTTTGGCTTGCTCTTTTTTGCGGGCATTACCTCATCATTGGCCATGGGTACTCCCTGGATGGGCTTTATGCAAGATGAGTTTAATTGGGGACGAAAAAAAGCCGCCTTATCGTTTGGGGTCATTACGCTTATTGTCGGTTTGCCATCAGTGATGTTCTACAGTCAAGGGGTCTTTGGAGAGTATGACTACTGGGCAGGAACCATTGCTTTGGTAGTATTTGCCCTGGCCGAAGTAATTTTGTTTGCCTGGGTGTTTGGCATGACCAAAGGCTGGGCAGAGATCAACGAAGGAGCTGACATTACCATTCCATCATTTTTTAAACCTATCATTAAATGGGTCACTCCTACGCTTTTGTTGATTGTATTCTTAGGCGCTTTGATAAAACCAGTAGGTGGCGATTGGAACAAGCTCTTTAACGGACAGTTTGCCCTTGCTGATGACAGTATCATTGGGCAAATTACTAATCAGGGAGTAAAAGCCAACAAGTCTTTCTTTGCCGATAGCTTTGAGAACGATGTAGAAGGTGAAAGTCTAGTAACCAAAATACAGGGTACTACTATACAGTTGAGCCAGAGTAAAAAGTACTACAAAACTCCTGAAGGCAAAATAAAAACATATGCCAATGAAAAGAGTATTACCCCTTTTGACTCTATGACTGTAATGCGGTCTATCAACGTGGCACAATATGGAGGCAAGAGCGCCAAGGTAATCATCAAAGAAGGAGACAAGGTGAAGTTTAAAGATAAAATAGCTACTGGTAGTTTTACCAATCAGATATTCTATATCAACCTTGGCCGTTTGCTGTTATTAGGCGTATTTATCTTTATTACGGTATTGGTATACCAAGCCAGTAAAAGAAGGACTAAAGAAAATCTGTAACCCTTCAAGTGTGAGCATTTACAAAACTAAAACATAAATTAAATGAGTACTTCAGCATTAATAATGATGATAACAGTACAAGTAACTGTTACTTTAACTATGGCTTATTTTTTTAGAAAAGTATTGACCACTCCTTCTAAGTCTAACTTAGAGGATGAATAATAAAATATAAGGAATGCGTAGCAATGAAGTCACTGCTACGCATTCTTATTTATAGAAGTCAGGTGCTAAGTTTTAAACCTCAAAAGCATCATACACGTATTCAAAATCAAGTATCTCCCTAAGATACACCTACCTTAACTAAATGCTTATGAAACGTGTAAAACTTTGGATACGTAATTATTTTGGATTTTCACGCAAAGAAACCAATGGCTTTATCATTCTTATGGCATTGTTGGTGGTACTGATTGCCATATTGCTGAGTAACCCACACCTAGGTAGTTTTAGTAAAAAGCAAGTAGACAATTCAGACCAAAGTACATTAGATAGTTTGGAAGCACTCATTGCCAAACAAACCGCTGAACTGGCGGCCGAAAAAAAAGAATACAAAAAATCTTCTGATTATATCAAAACCCCTCGCTACTCACGCAAAAAGAAATACAAAAAAACACCTGCCTACACTCCCAACGAATTTTTCACATTCGACCCTAACACTGCTACAGTACAAGATTGGCAAAAATTGGGGTTTTCGGCTAAAGTAGCCGGGCGTATTCAAAACTATGTATCCAAAGGGGGCAAGTTTCGCCAAAAAAGTGACTTAAAAAAGATCTATGGTTTTCCTGAAAGGGCTTATGATCAACTGGAGGCGTATATTCAACTACCAGACAAGTATGAAGCACCCAAAAACCGAAAGTACACCACCGCCAGTCCATTTGCTACCCAGGAAGATAAAACTGCACCGTTTGACTTAAACGAGGCCACTACCGAACAGCTGAAGCAAATCAAAGGAATAGGCGAAGCACTTTCTGAGCGAATAATCAGTTTCAGGAACCGTCTGGGGGGATTTTCTAACACTGAACAACTCAAAGATATTTATGGACTCAAGCCCGAAGTCATCTCTGCTTTATTACAATACGCTTCATTGACGCCCGCCAATATCAAAAAAATCAATGTAAATACTGCCAAATTTGAAGCCCTCAAAGCCCACCCTTATATCGGTTATAAATTGGCAAAAATCATTATCAATTACCGTGAACATCATGGCAATTACACATCAATCAAAGACTTGGGTAAAATCAAGATCATAGATGAAACCAAGCTTGCCCAACTTAAACCTTACATTGCTTTTTAACCTAAGTTAGCAGAGAAACAAAAAAATTGCATACCCTTCCCTAGAAATCAGAAAGGGCATGCAACTTTGTAGCTTATAGTCATCAACAAATCTTAACCGGTACTTGGCTAAAAACTTAGCAATTTTGCCAAAGATGCCACCACAGATTGGGTAAGCTGCCCTTCGATCCAGGGAATTTCACCCAAGCAAGGAACTTGGCTATAAGCCAGAATAGCTTCTTTGCTACTAGGCGTGGACTCACCATTAAAAATAATTCCTTTGATATCAACCTTATGTGCCTTAAGCAACTCTATAGATAATAAGGTGTGGTTAATGCTTCCCAAATAATATTTAGATACTAAAATAACCGGAATGCCTAGCTGCTTGATCAAGTGGATATTCAAAAATTCGTGGGTCAAAGGTACCATCAAGCCCCCAGCAAGCTCTACTACCAAATGGTTGCGAGTATCGGGGAGTTGTATTTTATTTGGCTCTATAGTTACCTCATCTATAGCAGCAGCAGCGTGGGGCGACATAGGTTTTTTAAACCTGTAAGCTTCAGGGTGAAATATCGCATTGTGGTTACTCACCAAAGCTTCTACTTTGTGGGTGTCGGAGTTGTCTAATTCACCCGACTGGATGGGCTTCCAATAATCGGCTTGCAATGCTTCGGCCACAATAGCTGACACTACAGTTTTACCAATTTCGGTATCTATCCCTGCAATAATATATTGATGTTTCATGTGAGATTAGTTTTTAATAGTTTCAATCATTCGTCGAAGCTCGGCTTCGGTATTAAAAGCATGTAAACATATCCGAAGTCGCTCTTGTTTAGCAGGTACTGTAGGGCTTAGAATTGCTTTTACATAAAAGCCAGCAGTTGCTAGTTTTTGCGATACAGCCATGGCTTGTGCGTTGCCTGGTACTATTACCCCTTGAATGGGTGAGGGGCTATCGAGTACTTGATAAGGTGTTTGCTGGCTCAATTGTTTTTGAAAAAAGTCAATCAAATATCGCAGGTGCTGACGTTCTGCTTTACAACCAGGCAATAACTCATAGGCAGCCTCTATGCTTAACAAAGAGTGAAAGGGCAATGAAGTGGTATAAATAAAAGAACGGGTAAAGTTGATGAGGTAGTCGCGTAGGTGATGGCTGCCTAATACTATAGCTCCATGGGTGCCCAATGCTTTGCCAAAAGTATGCATACGTAGCAAAACCCTCTCTTGCAGGTTTTCGGCTTGTACAACCCCCTCTCCCCTGCTGCCAAACACCCCCGTAGCATGGGCTTCATCTACAATCAGGTGGGCGCCATATTTTTCGGCCAAATCTGCTATAGCTTTCAATGGTGCCAGATCGCCATCCATAGAATATACCGACTCTACCCCAATAAAAACATTGCCTTCTGCAACGCCCAGCTTTTTTTCCAGATCTACCAAATTGTTATGTTTAAATCTCAACCTTTTGGCGTGGCTCAGGCGAGCTCCATCTATCATACTGGCGTGGGCAAGTTCATCAGTAATGATTGTATCTCCCCGATGGGCAAGTGCGGCAAAAATGCCTACGTTGGCATCATATCCCGAATTAAACAACAGCCCTGCCTCTGCCTGATGAAAATCGGCAATGCGTTGCTCCAGTTGTTCGGTATACTGAAGGTTGCCCGAAATAAGCCGTGATCCGGTAGCCCCTATAGTAGGGGTTATCTGGTTTGCTTGTGTTGCTTTTTGCTCAATCAACGCCTTGAAAGCGTCACTGCGTGCCATTCCAAGATAATCGTTCGAGCAAAAATCTATTAAATGGTGTTTATCTACCAAAGTACGTAGTAAACCATCTTCCCGGCGTTTTTGAAGGCGCTCATCTAAAAAATTCTGCGAAGTTTTTATCCTGTCCATATTTACTCAATTAGGCAACAAAGTTAGCAGTTAAATGCTTAAATTTGTGATAAGTTGCTCATTTAAACCCTTGCTTTATTATGTCTGAAAGATTTATTAACCCGTTTACCGATTTTGGTTTTAAAAAATTGTTTGGTGAAGAAAGCAACAAAGAGTTATTGATTGACTTTTTGAACGAGTTGCTCTACGACAAACAGCACATCACAGAGATTACTTACCTCAAAAACGAGCAAATGCCTAACAGTCCTTTAGACAGAAGGGCTATTTTTGACCTCTATTGTCAAAATGACCGGGGAGAAAAGTTTATTGTAGAGTTGCAAAAAGTAAAGCAAGAGTTTTTCAAAGACCGAAGCCTTTATTATGCTACTTTTCCTATTCAAGAGCAAGCCGTGACAGGCAGTGATTGGAATTTTAAACTAGAAGCAGTTTATACTATTAGTATTATGGATTTTGTGTTTAATAGGTTCCAGGAGGGTAATAGTAAGTTTAAACACCACATTCAACTAATAGACACCGAAACCCAAGAGGTTTTTTATGATAAACTGACCTTTATCTACCTCGAAATGCCCAAGTTTAACAAAACCGCTGATGAGCTTGAAACCCGCTTTGACAAATGGATGTATTTGCTTAAAAATTTATCCAGGTTTCACGAAGTACCACCAGCATTGCAAGAGCGTATTTTCAAAAAATTGTTTGATGCTGCTGAAATTGTTAAACTCAACCCAAAAGACCAACAGGCATACCGGGACAGTTTGAAACATGTATGGGACTTTAATAATGCGGTGAATACAGCTATAAAAGAAGGCAGAGAAGAGGGTAGAGAAGAGGGTAGAGAAGAGGGTAGAGAAGAGGGTAGAGAAGAGGGCAAAGTAGAGGCCATCAGAGAAACCGCCCGAAAAATGAAAGCCAAAGGCATAGATGTATCTACTATTCACAGCATTACTGGTTTATCAACAGAAGAAATCGAAGCACTGTAATTTTTACTTGTAAAACCCCACTACATTGCGTTAATTTGCGGGGTTTGCATAAAAACAAAAGCAGGCTAAAATCAATATCTGTTAAAATTTAACAACGTTACCATGCACGAAAATCACGAGCGTTTTATAAACAGGGCTATCGAGTTAGCAACCCAAGGAATGGATAGTAATTCGGGCGGACCATTTGGTGCGGTAGTAGTCAAAAACGGTGAAATAATTGCCGAAGGACACAATCGGGTCACTTCGACCCAAGACCCTACCGCTCACGCTGAGGTAGTGGCTATAAGAGAAGCTTGCAAAGTTTTGAACACTTTTCAATTAGATGATTGTGTCATTTACACCTCTTGTGAACCTTGCCCTATGTGCTTAGGCGCTATTTATTGGGCGCGCCCCAAGGCAGTTTACTATGCCTGTAACCGCGAAGATGCAGCACACATTGGTTTTGATGATCAGCTAATTTATGATGAGTTGGACAAAAGAATTGATCAGCGACAAATCAAGTTTATAGCTATAGGCAGAGACAATGGATTGAGGGTGTTTGAGAGGTGGCAAAGTAAGGGAGATAAGACTGAGTATTAATTGCAAATTTGAGAATCACGAATTACGAGTGAGTTCATATCATCGTAATTCGTGATTTCTATATTAGCTAGGCTTCTTTTTCCACAGTTTCTTTAGGGCGAAACTGCTCACGGTCTACATTTTTGTAGGCTTCACGAGGAGCCAAGCCCAAAATATCAAACATTTCCATATCATCCTTAAAGTCAGGATTAGGCGTAGTAAGCAATTTATCTCCAGCAAAAATAGAGTTGGCACCAGCCATAAAACACATGGCTTGCTCACTCAATGACATTTCTGTTCTTCCTGCCGACAGGCGTACTACAGTTTTAGGCATCAAAATACGCGCAGTGGCAATCATACGTACCATATCTTGTATGGGTACTTTGGGTTGGTCTTCAAGCGGAGTACCTTCTATCCTTACCAATGCATTAATAGGCACTGAATCGGGGTGAGGATGTAAGTTTGAGAGTACCTTCAGCATTCCAACACGGTCTTTGTCGGTTTCGCCTAAACCTACAATGCCTCCCGAACAAACAGTGAGTCCTGCTTCGCGTGCATTGTTGATGGTGTTCAAACGATCTTTGTAAGTACGGGTAGTGATGACCTCGCTGTAATACTCTTCCGAAGTATCTACATTATGGTTGTAAGCATACAATCCTGCATCGGCAAGCTTTTGTGCCTGGTTGGCATTGAGCATACCCAAAGTACAGCATACTTCCATGTCCATGTCGTTTACTGCCTTTACCATTTCCAGTACACGGTCAAAATCGCGGTTATCGCGTACTTCGCGCCAGGCAGCTCCCATACACACCCGCGACGAGCCAGCATCTTTAGCTTCTTTAGCCATGTTTACTACTGTCTCAAGGGGCATTAGTTTATGTACGTCTACATCGGTACTATAGCGTGCTGCCTGCGGGCAATACGCGCAGTCTTCGGGGCAACCTCCGGTTTTTATGGAAATAAGGCTGCTTATTTGAACCTCGGCATAATCTTTATTTTGGCGATGAATAGAGGCTGCTTCAAACATCAAGTCGAGCAAAGGTTTATTATAGATGGCTTCAATCTCGGCGAGCGTCCAATCGTGTTTTATCATATCACAAGTGGGTAAAATTTTATTATATAAAGAATTTACTATCAATAGCTTGGTTTGACTTGGGGCATATAAAACACCCCAAATTACCACGCAAATTAACAGACGAAGGGCAAGAAAGCGAAATTTAGGTAACTTTTTGTACAAAACCCTTATTTGAGAATCTTTCTAAATAACCCTGTAAGCTATAAAAAATGGGGCGAATGCGTTCTCAAGGGCTTTACTTGTCAAAGTAGTTTGCGCAAAATAAAGATAGGCTTTATTGTAGTAAAATAGAAGCATACCTACAGAAACTCAGGCATAGGTGCATACACTTAAACTAGGTAGAGGGGTTTTATGCCTGATGCTTATTGTTGATTTTTGCAGCTAAAAATTCACCTATATGTTTGACATAAGCAAATATATCGCAGTGATAAAACCCAATAGAATTGGCGCAACCACACTCTATAATATAGTACTCATGTTCGCCACTGCACTTTGCCACATCCATCGCAAAAATATCGTGTGGTTGGTACTCACGGCATCTTTCTTCTACAAACCTGATCATCTCTGGTGGCACATCGGTAGCTGACTTATACAACTCAAATGATTTTCGGTAAGCAGTACTTGTGACCACTTTGCCATTGACCACAATATTTCGCCATTCTTTTTCGATGTGGTAAGCAGTACTAAAGAAAATTTCGGTGGTGGCATTGACAGTTTCAGCCTCGTTTTGCACTACCTTATCATACCAGCTTTTAATTTCGGCAAATGTAAGTACCATTCCGGCAAAAGCCTTTGAATCGGCATTGGGTCGGATAAAAAACCGGGTATCCTGAGGGTAATCTCTTTCTCTCAATTGCTTGAATATAAGCACCTCGCCTTCTGAAGATAGCATAGACGCCTTCCATTGATTGATATAATTGCCCATGGTAAAAGTGGTTTCATCATAAAACAAACCCGCAGGTTGCCCCAAATCGTTATACACCCGCTCCATCATAGTGGTAGAGCCATAATAGATGTTTTCGTGGTGCTTATCTATTGAGAAATCAGGCAAAGTAGTGGCAAAAGGAATTACTTGCACCAATTCATAAGGCAGTTGCAACTGTTGACAGGCAGCTATTATTTTATCCCGGTCGGCAGTTGCATAATTATTTTCCTGAACAATCCATCTTATTTTTTTCATACCCTGCCGCTATTTTTAGTTTTACTCTTCACTATTTTTAAAGCTCAAACAACGCCTTGACCCTATCAGAAAAGCTGGCGCCAGAAGTAACTTTAGTGCCTTCTTTATCATTAAGGTGTAAGATATAGCGTCCCCGAAAGTATTTTTCAAATTGCTTGATAAACTCACTATTGACAATGTACGACTTGTGTACCCGCACAAACTGCTCTGGAAGTTTGTCATCAAGTGTAGTCAAGGTATAGTCCACCAGGTGTTTGTTTTGGTCGGGTGTGTGCAAATATACATACTTACCATCTGCCTCAAAATGCGTTACATTAGTCAATGGCACCAAACGAATGGTGTCGCCTACCTGAATAGGAATTCCCGTAATGGCTTTGGTGGGCTGTAGTTGCTGCAAAAGTTGCTGAATAGACTGGGCGTGCTGCTCGCCTGCAGTTGACTCTGCTTCAAACCGATGAAGCTTTTGAATACTGCGCTCAAGTCTTTCGGGCAAGATGGGTTTAAGTAAGTAGTCTATCGAGTTTTCTTCAAACGCCTGAATAGCGTATTGGTCGTAAGCTGTAGCAAAAATAACTATGGGCAAATGGTGAAGCTTGCGGAGCATTTCAAAACCATTCAACAAAGGCATTTCTATGTCCAGAAAGATCAAGTCAGGTTTGAGCGTGTCTACTACTTGTTGCCCTTCCTGCCCGTTTTGGGCTTCACCTATTACTTCAAAAACATCTGTATGTGCCTTTAGCAAACGTTGAAGACGGTCACGTGCCAATGCCTCGTCATCAATTATGATGGTTTTGTATCGCTTGTTTGTTTTTGGTATATTCATGGGCAAGCATTTTTTTGAGTATAATAACCAATTGTTTTTTGGGTGAGTTTTCAAAGTAAAAGTCGGCATTGCCCGGAAACAGCAACTCGAGTTTTTCACGGGTACTTTTTAACCCATAACCCGATACTAACTCATCAGAGAAAGCCGGACCGTTGTCGCCAATCATTACCTTGATCTGATCGTTTTCAGTATTTATTGTCAAGCTAAGCTTTCCCTTTTCAGCAAGTTTGGCTATCCCGTGTTTGAGGGCATTCTCGACCAAGGGTTGCAACAAAAAACGAGGAATCAGGTAGTTTTTTACCCCTGGTGGCAGATCTAGTTGATAGTTCAGCCTGTCACCAAAACGCACCTTTTCTATTTCCAGGTAAGTAGCCACCATGTCTAGTTCTTCGCCTATGGTAGTCAGGTGGTTATTTTTTCGATTGGTATTGTACCTAAAAAACTTAGACAAGAGTAAAGTCATTTGCTCGGCTTTGTCGGGGTTGGCGTGTATCAGGCTTGCAATAGAATTGAGGGTATTATACAAAAAATGAGGGTTTACCCTGGCATGTAATGCGTCCAGTTCAGCCTGAGTTTTGAGTTGTTTTAACTCCATGAGTTTCAATTCCTGCTCGGTGATTTTACTGTCCAGTTGAGCTCTTTGATGAATTTTAGTAAATATAATCATACCTAATGCAGTGTAGAAAACAATCAAAACAACGGTGACCCCTATAGAACTTGGGTTAGCCCCCCACCAGTGCACACTTATCCACCCGATGACTTTTACCCCTACAAAACAGTTGATCACCATCACCAAAAACACCAATGAAAAGCTGATTGGTTTCCAGCTGATTTTATCGGACAAATACAACGATATCTGGATAGCAAATGTAAGGCAACAACCAATGACTACTCCTTGGGTAACACCTATCAACAGGCTTACTTCGTAGTGTTTGTTCATCACACCAAATACCAATCCCACGCCTAAGCCTATGGGCAACGCTGTAAGCAATGTATGTATATAGTCTACCCAGGTAAAGTAGCGTTCGTGCCGACGCGACATTAACTTAGCAAAACGTTGTTGGCATTTTTTAAGTTTATTCATACAATTGTTTTAATCGGCTACAAATGCTTGACTATTGCTACCAACCCAATCCAACCTAAGGCTTCACCTCTGCTATAGCCATTTTTAAAATTTCATCGTGATCAAAAGCCATTTCAGGTAATTCATCCAATGCAAACCAAGTAGCATTGCGGGCATCGTCTCCTGCTATGGGCTTACAAGCATTGATGTCTACCAAGGCATAATGTGCTATAGACACTACCCAACCTCGTGGATCTCTGTCTGGTGCAGTAAAGGTGTATAACTGGTGTAGCTCTACCCCTTTCAGGTTTGTTTCTTCTTCCAACTCACGTTTTGCGGCTTGCAGAGCAGTTTCGTTGGCATCTATAAAACCACCAGGTATTGCCCATTTATCCTGAAAAGGCTCATGTGCTCGTTGAATAAGCAGTACTTTGGTAGCCTGGTTGGTATCTTGCCCAAATATGATACAGTCAACAGTAAGGGCAGGACGGGGATAATCATAAGTATGCGCCATAAATCATTTTTTTAAATTTAGTCATCTTCTATTTACCACAAGGGCAATCAAGAATCAAGTTGTATATTTTTGGTCTGAATAGGAAAAAACAAGGAGTGAAATTTACACAAGTAAGCCAGGAAAAACGAATAATGGCATTGAACAACTCTTTATACTGCCTGCCCGCTTTGTTTTTACCTCCAACTGTAATACTTGCTTTTTTGAACCGTCTTACTCACCAACAAGCTCCAGATGATGGTTTCAAGGTTACTTTTACCGCAAAGCAAATCACAGGGTTTTCCCGCTATTCAACAAAGAACGCCACCAGATTACAACTGATTCATTTGACCATCAAAAATAAGTATTCACCTAAAATATGCCCCACTTCAACAAAAATCAGTAACCTTTTTACTAAAGAGCAGTTTCTATTTTAAACAAATTACCCCTTAGGATATAAAGCACTGATTATAAACCATATACCTTAATTTACAGTGCTTATATTAAGCTTGTAACCACACTACAAAAACCAATGATATACAAATACTGCCACGAAAAAAACACCTTTGTATTGCAACCTGTTCCACCGGCCTATGTCTTTGAAATATCAACGTAAGAAATACACACATAATCCATATATTTTACTTTAAAGCATTATCAATAGATATTTACCATGAAAACTTTTACTTCATCATTCCTCTGTGTTTTACTATGTTGTGGAGGATTTTTGAGTTGGGCAAAACCTCCAAAAACAAAAAAACCCAATTCGCTCAAAGCAGTAAAAATAAAAAATAAGCCTACAATTGATGGCAAACTTGACGATGAAGTGTGGGTACGTGACCCTAGCTTTTACGTAGGAAACTTCATCCAAACCCGCCCAAGCAATGGCAAACCCTCTGCCCAAAAGACCGAAATTAAGGTGATTTATGATGACTTTGCCATCTACATTTCTGCCAAGATGTATGACAGTGAGCCCAATAAAATTCTCAAAGAGTTTGGGCAACGCGATTCGGAAGGTAAAAACTCTGATTACTTTTCAGTAAGCTTTGATACTTACAACAAACAACAAAATGCTTTTTCGTTTATAGTATCGGCGGCCGGAGTACAAACTGATAAGTTTATTTCTGCCCGAAACGAGGACGTAAACTGGAATGCCGTTTGGAAAAGTGCGGTAAAAATTACCGACGAAGGTTGGACTGCTGAACTTGAAATTCCTTATTCTGCCTTGAGGTTTCCGCGCGATGCCAACCAAACCTGGGGGGTAAACTTTATGCGTAGAGTACAGCGCAACCAGGAAACCAGCTATTGGAACCACGTAGATGCCTCTTTGAGTGGGTTTGTAAATCAGTTTGGACAATTAACCGGGCTCAAAAACATCAAGCCTCCTGTGCGTTTATTTTTGTTGCCTTATGCCTCTTTTTCAAGCCGTTATGACGATACCAATGGCAACTCAAACACTTATGGTGGAGGAATGGACTTAAAATACGGGATCAGCGAAAGCTTTACTTTAGATATGAGTTTGGTGCCTGATTTTAGCCAGGTACAGTCTGATAACGTAGTACTCAACTTAAGTCCTTTTGAGGTGCGTTTTCAAGAAAACCGCCCTTTCTTTACCGAGGGTACCGAACTGTTTAACAAAGGGGGACTGTTTTATTCACGCCGTGTAGGACAAAGTTCTTTTGACCTGAAAGATGAGCTGGGAGAAAATGAAGAGGTAGACAAATGGCCAGGAGAGACACAATTAATTAACGCCACCAAACTTTCGGGCAGAACTAAGGGCGGTTTAGGCATAGGGATATTCAATGCAGTAACCAAAGCATCGTACGCCAGGGTAAAAGATACTGAAACTGGAGAAACAAGAACAGTACTGGTAGACCCACTGACTAACTACAATACTTTTGTGCTAGACCAAAACCTGCCTAACAACTCTAACATCAGTTTTATCAATACCAATGTTTCGCGCGCAGGTGGGTTTACTCACGCCAATGTTACTGGAACCGATTTTCGTTTTCATAATAAGAAAAATACTTATCGCCTGCAGGGGTTTGCGGCAGTGTCGCAGCGTTATACCCGCGACAGCGAATCGGGTAGTTACATTCCAGACTTGGGCTATAAATACAACATCTCTTTTAGTAAAGTAAGGGGGAAGTTTCGTTTTTGGATGAATCGCAATGTAGAAAGCGACAACTACAACCCTAATGATATGGGTTTTTTGCAAGCCCCCAACGAAGTGTCACACAATGCCGAGGTAGGGTATATGACTTTTAAGCCTAAAGGCATACTCAACCGTTTTAACTGGTGGACTGGAACCTGGCACCGCATGCTTTATAAACCTTTTACTTTTAACCAGTTTGGGCTATGGACCAATATGAATTTCAACTTTACCAATTTTTGGTATGCTGGTTTTAATTTAAACACTACCCCGGTAGACAACTATGACTACTTTTCGCCCAGGGTTGAAGGACGCTTTTTTAAACGATTGCCTGCACACGAGGTAAACTTTTGGGCGGGAACCGACAGCCGCAAAAAATTTAGACTTACCGGATACGGTGGTACTTGGGCTCGCCCCGATTGGAAACAACAAGATACTTGGTTTGGTATAAGACCTCGCTACCGGGTGAACAACAAGTTGTCTTTTATTCATGACTTTAATTATACCCGCCGAAACAATGAAAGAAACTGGGCAACCAATGTAACCGATGACAACGACCACACCCATATTGTGTATGGTCGCCGGGATGTACGAAATATTACCAATACGTTTACCCTCGATTACGCTTTTAACCGTTTAACCAACTTTCGTTTGAGAATACGTCATTACTGGAGCAATGTAATATATGATAAGCTGTACTTGTTGCAACAAAACGGCGAGCTACTGGCTGATCAGGCAACTTTGAAAAGTTTGGAAACCAACTCTGAAGGGGTTAGTGAAGCCGTGACACATAACCAGGATTTCAATGCTTTTAACATTGACTTTGTATTTAACTTACAATTTGCACCGGGTAGTTTTCTTACCCTGGTATACAAAAATGCCGTATCTAATTTCTTGTCAGGACGCGAAGTAAACGACTTTAGCTTTGAGCGTAACTTCCGCAACAACGTAATGAACGCCCCCCAGGTTAACACGTTTTCGGCCAAAGTAATTTATTTCTTAGACTATCTATATGTAAAAAAGCTCTTTAAATAGAGACCCAAACAAACCATATACACAATAACCTTTGTATATTTTCTCAATAATAAATCAAAAGCCTGCCCTTGTTTTAGCGCAGGCTTTTTTGTTTTTATCAGTGGTTTGTTTGCCTGCCAAAACAACACTACCTTACAGTCACCTCAAACAGTTTTATATCAATATATTTGGGTTTGCTTCACGTTAGCCTAGACAATAAAAGTAATGCATTGACAGATATGAAGATTTTAATAATAGGCGCTTCCGGGGCGGGTACTACTACCTTGGGGCAAACTTTGGCGCAACACACCTCCTACACTCATTTAGATGTAGATAATTATTACTGGAAACCTACGAAGCCATCTTTTCAGGAAAAAATGCCTTTAGCAAAAAGAAATCAAAAATTAACCGCAGACTTCAATTGTTTACCCAAGGTAATTGTCAGTGGCTCGCTCATTAGCTGGGGCAATGAATGGTTACAAGCATTCGACCTGGTGGTGTTTCTTTACTTGCCCCAAAAAACAAGAATGGAACGCCTCAGGCAAAGGGAAATACAACGGCACGGAGAGGCGCTGCATACCCACGCACTCATTCGTCAAACTTCTCAAGCCTTTTTGGAGTGGGCAGCCCAATATGATGACCCTAACTTTACGGGAAGATCGCTGGCAGTACATCAACAATGGTTACAAAAACTTGCCTGCCCGGTGCTCAGGCTAAAGGGGGCAATAGAGCTTGAACAGAAAGTAATAAAGGTGATGGCACTGATGGAATAACACCTTGCCCATACCAAAAAAAATAGTGTAGGTAGTGGCACTTACTCACCATTACCTGCACTATTCGATTTCGCTTTAAGTTGCAGATTATAAAACAGAAAGCCCTAAAATCCAAGTGTTTGTGTTTTTTTTAGGATTTCAAAAGCAGGAACTTATCGCGCTGATATGCATCGGCACCTAAGGACTTGTTGCTTGTAAATCGCAACTTGTATTAAATTAATTGACCTTTACAACTTGTACTTCTACCCCTTGTTTTTTGAGCTGATTCACTAAAGCTGCTTCGCTTTGTTTGCTAGGCTTATACATTACCTTGGCGCTTTGACCATCTGTTGTAAAAACCTCAATATAATAATTGTAAGCACTGCTTCTTCCTCGGTTAGTGAGCACCTTTTCGGTTTTTAGGCAAACCCTTTCAACCTCGTTTAAGGCAAAGCTTTGGTAACTTTTTTTGTAGTAAGTACCAAAAATCTCCAGAAACTCGGCAGATAGTCTTACTGTAGACAGAGTTATTCTGGCAGAATAAAACATGTATGCAGCCGACAATATTAACATTATTCCAACGAAATTTTGCAGAAGTGCTGTGATGAACACTGCAAGTACAAATATAAGCATGATCACAGATTTATAACGTTTGTCTATTTGTCCTTTAAATTCTAAGGATTCTCCTTGCTCAGCAGAAGTAGACAAAAGTGGTTTTGTGGTAGTCATAAATTAGGTTATTTTATAATTAAGAATATGTAGTGGACTATATTAGTCCCAAGTGAGATATTACGTAAACCGCTTAAGAAAAGTTAAATGAATGAAAGCTACCTTGCTCTCTTTAAGTTTTTTGAAAGAAACTTGAAAACCTTTGATGAATGTAAATCGCCAGGCATAATATGGTCTATTTAAGTTGTTGATCGCTTAATTATACAAACCTGCCCCTACTGACTGGAGTTTTATAAGAAAATACCGAGCTGCATGTCTCCCTGCCATCTTTTGTTGCTCAAAGCTTATTCTTTGTTCAACTGCTGTTTAGCCCGTGTTTCGTTTCTGATTCGGCGCTGTAGCAAGTCATAATACTCTTTGCCGTACTTGTTGCCATACCTTATATACGAAGTTTGCGCCCATTCCTTGGCATTTTTCAAGTCACCTAACACCTCATATCCCACCGCTATGTTATAGGCCAAATAGCCCGACTCTTTGTTACGCGCTCGCCCCAGTCCACTTTTCCATACCTTAATGGCTTCTGCCCATTTTGCTACATCGGCATAGCGGCTACCTTGTTCTAGTTCAGGCGCTCTTTTGGCTTTTCCTCTAAAGTGTCGTGTAATACGCATAGGCATAGGTGATATACGGTAAGCATAATACCTTCCTATTTTTTCGCTCAACCTACGCGAAGCATTCGTTTTGGAAATCAACGTTCTGACAGCAGCAGCTTTGGAGGCTGCAGCAGCCTTCCAGGTTCCTGTTTTTTTGTACAGCTTTTGGTCTATCATACTTTGGCTGGCAGGTATATAAAACTTAATGCCTACTTTTATTTTGTTTACCCCACGGGCGTAAAATTCGTTTACTTCTACTTGCTTGGTAACCCCACCTTCTTTTACTTTCTTTTTGGTTTTTTGTGTTCCATGCGTGATTATAAAATCAGTATCAAAAATTTCAATGGCCACTACTGCATCGGTTTTATAAGTAGCACACAAAGCCTGTATTTTTGACCAACTCAAAGGTTTAGGAAAAGCAGTGGTCATACTGTTGCCTCCCTCTCGAATGGGTGCTACCTTAGATGTAAACCGGGTAGAGGCAGTGAGCTTGGCTCTAAATGCTTGAATCAATGCTTGGGTGGCTGCTTTGTCTTCTTCGGGAAACTCGCCAGTAAGTACACTTTCTGCCACGTTCAACAGATTTTTGTTAAACTTGGTACGGTCTACTACCAACAATGACTTTACCTTGGGTGGCACTAAAATATCGGCAGGGCGAGAGGTTCTGAGGGTGACTTTGCGCCTACCTGTAGAACAACTCATAACACTGGTTGCCAGTAATGTTAGGCTAATGAAGTATAGGGTGAGTTTGTTTGTTTTCATAGTTGTATCTATTATTCGATCTATTACACAAAATACATTTATTAAAGATAAATCAAAAACAATCATCTACAGATAGTTACGACAAGGAACTTGCTGTAGCATATAGAAAACAAAAAAGCACTTTAGGCATTATTCCCAAAGTGCTTTTTTGTAGACAAATAACAAGCAACAGTCAAATCATTTGTACACCTATTTCTCGTCGTTGTAATACAACTGATAATAGCTCATCTGGCGCTCTTCGTCAAACCCCTTTACCACATAATCGCGGTTGCCGTGGATATATACACTAAAGTTTTTGTCAAGCTTGAGCACACTTTTAAACTTCTTTTTGGTTTCTTTTACGGCATTAGACGAGATTTCAAAATCTTCAAACTTCAACTCTACATCTGCCTCTTCTTTGTGTTGCTCTTTGTACTGTTCTTTGTACTCACGGAAAGCTTCTACTACTTCGGGCTTTTGAATTACTTCTTGTTCGAACTCTGATTCGTTGAACACCTCTTTTTCTTTAAAATACTCTACCGATTTATTAAGCAATGCGATTTGTTCTGGACGCTCTACCTCCTGCTCTTCGCTCAATACCTCATCTACAAAGTCTTTGCACATGGTCAGGTAGTTTTGGGTATGGTAAAAGTTGTTTTCGTAAGGCTTCACCCGCAAAAAATCATCGCGCCAATATTGCGCCTGGCTACTCTTGTTAAGGTTGTCGACAATACATACTTTATAACCGTGTTCTTTTTCAGTATTAAAAATCAAGCAGCCTTTGTCAAGCTTGTTAATATTGATTCCATCAGCATAGTCAATGTTAAAGTTGTTGTTTTGCTGATACACCCGCAGGTAGGTATCTTTGTTTTCAGACTTAAACAAACCCACTGCATCTGCCAGTTCATCGTCTACTATACAGTCGGTAAAATGTACAATATAAAATTCTCCTCCCTTAATTTTATTGTGGTGAGAGGCCTCGTATAGGTGTTTGGCTATATTCACCGATTGGTCATAAAAATTGTCAGGGTTCTCAAATATTTGGTCTACATAATGATATACTTCGTTTAGGTTTACGTCGCTGTCGTGGCCAAACTGAAAAAAAGCATCTGTTTTGAATGAGGACAAAAAATATTTGAGCAACAAATCCTGAATCAAATCATCATTAAGGTTGAGCAAAGTCTTGGATAACTGCACCCCTTCTTCCTTAGATTTATTGCCTACATTATGTACTACAATGTTTTGTAAACTAACGCCGTCGAAATTGAACATCCCAAAAATATGATTGTGTGAAAAATACTAAGTTGAGTAGCTGCAAGTAATGAACAACAAGCATAAAGCTACAAAAATAAGGTGCATCATTCTATCTATATAGAATAACACACCTTCCTTAGGAATGGTGAAAAAATAAATTACCGATTTCGAGGGAGGGATTTTATTCTGAGACGAGGCACTTTTTGCAGGCGTAGCCATAGCTACGGCTAAAAAAGTAACGAAGTATCAGGATGAAAGAGCACCTCCAAACTGAAAAGTTATTTTTTTCCGTTCCTTATCTTTACGAATTTACAAAAAAATTGAGAGAGTCTGTCAAACTCCAGTAAATTTTAATCCTGTGCTAAAGCAGTCAAGCCCACACTGCAAAATTTACATTTGCAAAATGGGCTTGATTGTTTCAAATTTTTGAGCAAGGCTTCATGCACTTACTACTACTTTTTTTCTCTCTTTATACTTTCCGTTCTTACTAATCACAATGAAATAAATACCTTTGCGCCAAGATTTGGTTTCTACGACAAACTCACTGCTGATAGTTTTGAACCTTCCAATAATTCTGCCTACCGGATTGTGTATGCGTATTTGATAAACGGCTTTGTCTGTATCAAATTTCACTTTTACTTTTTCTCCCCGGTGTACAAAAATGGTTTCTGCTGCTTGAAACGCAGCCAATGCTTTATACGTTTTGATGTCATTCAAGGCATTTTTTAATTGGTGACCTTCTACGCTAGTTGAAATTGTAATGGCTAAAAATGCAAAAAAGCTCCACTTTATCATTTTATTCATACACTTTACTACTCTAAATAGGCAACAAATGTTACCGTGTTTTACTCTATCGGTATACATACGTGATTTTTGACAAAAAAACGCACTTTATTTAATCTCCTATGGCTGGTTTTACGTAAATATGTAAGGTTCAACCCCCCAACAATATTTACACAGCATGGAAACATATTTGAAAAACGAATTTATTACAATTCATTATAGCACTGAGCAAAAAATTATCCAGCTTACGTGGTTAGGTTTTATAGACAGTACAGCACTGCGGCAAGGGTTAAATATTGCCCTTAACCTGGCAAAACAAAATAAGTTGAATTTGTGGATTATGGATCAGCGACTTAGGCGAGTACTAAGGTCAGAAGATGCTACCTGGATCATCAATGATTGGTTTCCTCGCTTTTATAAAATAAACCCCAAAAGTAAAATCGCTATTTTATTACCCGAAGATACCTTTGGGGAGTACAATACCAGAAAAAACGTCAAAGAAATAGAAAGCCGTCACCAACAAATGATGCCTTACAAATATTTTAGTACTATCAAGCAGGCTTTGTATTGGTTGGCTCCAGCAGTTATAGCCTAGCAATCAACTCTGATAAGCTGGCCACAATACGAGCAATTTCTGCATTTTTTTCTTCCTCCGTCAAGCCTTGCTCATCCAATGTCTTAAGATTTTGAGCTATCAAAGCAACCGCAGTGTTAAGTTGAGCATTTCCTTCTGAATACTGTAGCAGTTGTACCACTACTTCGTTCACTGCCCCATCTCTCAATCGCTTTTTCAATTCTTCTTTAAAAGCATCATTATTTTCATCTTCCAACAAATAGTTGCTGGTTTCGCGGGCAATCACTTTTGCCGGAATCGCTGCATTTCCTTCTATTTTTATCCAGGCACGATTGGCTACTTTACGAGATAAGATGGCTATTCCAAATCTTTCGCTTACCCCTTCGTCGTGTAATAATTTTTCTATTTTTGCCAAAACCTTGCGCTCTTTATCGCTCAAAGTTTCTTCCTCAAGGTCAGTTTTTATTCCGTTGGTCATATCTGTCCCCGAAAAACTAATCTGACGGGCTATTGGTAAATCTTTGTCAAGGCTTGATATTACGGGCTTGTTTGACTCTTTGGGCAGGTCAAGCTCTTCGGCTTTTTCATAGTTTTTGACAAGTTGGTCAGCTATTCTTTTCTGATCTAGTAATCCCATATTTGTGGTGGTTCTGAAGTATTAAATTAAAAATTGTATGAAGGCTAATATACGCAAATTATTGATGACCTGACGCGACTCATCAACGATTTGCTTGTGATTTTTATTATGATTTCACCTAATTCTTATCATTTATTCGCTGATTTCGTGCTTTTTCCATGTTTACAAACCTATATACATACTCTGCCAAAAAGAAAGCACCCGCTACAGTAAACAAGTGCCAAAGCCAGTGGATGCCCATAGGCAATATAGATTTTACTACAGCCAAATGGTCGAACTGACGACAAGCCAGGGCTGCCAGAAAAAACAAGATCGCAATAAAAAGTATTTTGGCATTGGCGTAGCGGGTTCTGGTAAGTACCATAAGCATAGGGCTAAACATAAACACTCCTCGGGTAAAATAAGAAATATTAATTTTGTAAGGATTGGGCACAAACATCCAAACAGGTAACATCAACCCTACCATTGCCAATATTACAAAGATGGTATAAGACCAACGTCCCAAGGCTTTTGCCCAAAAATAAATGGTAAGGGCTAAAGTAATAATGATGATGGGCATAAAGTCCATAACGAGCAACCAACGCGAAGTACGAAAAGCATGAAACAAGGTACTGCCCAAGCCACCCAAGACCAAAAATGGCAAACAAAAGGTAATAAAGGGGTATTCACTATACCTCCCCTTGAGTTTAAGCCCCCAATAAAGCGGTGGCAACAAAAAAAACAAGGAAGAGTAAGCATTCCAGGGTTCTACTATCAGATTATTCAAATGCTCTAGGGTAGTTTCTGTATATACAGGTCCTCCGTCTACAAGTTTGCTGGCAATTACTTTTCTTAAGGTATCAGATACCATCATAACTATTTTGTTGATTATGTGAGCAACGTCTGCTGTACAAATGGTGGCACTTTGTGAGCATACTGTTGCCAGGTTTTAATATCACTTCGTTCAAATGTACTTAATTATTATATTTTAGTCTGCCATAAACCCAAATTGTTCTACAAAATTCGAGCAAATTGATGGGTTGAGAGAGATTGTTTGAGGTGGGATTGTGGGCAATTAATTAACTACCGATTTGACAGGGTAAATAAAAATATTATTTCTAAATTAAGGCTTAAAACCAAACATTTTACAGTTGAACGAATAGATATAATGAAAACCTCACGCTATTTACTTTTATTAGGCTTGACTTTGTGCAGCATGACTCTTGCGCAAGCCCAAGGTAGAAAATACATTCGTTATGCCATTGACGATATCAATAGGGGCAAAGAATGTATATACCGCAGTACCAAAGGCGATTCGTTTGCATACACTGCCAATAGCCGTTCAAAGCGCATTAACCTGATTTTGGTAAGCATGAAAAAAATTACCTACAGTGACATTTATAAGGTAAAGTTTCCTAGGAAATCTGCCACCTACCAACTGGTGTTCGAAGGCGAAGGGCTTACTTGTACCAACCCTGACGGTAGTCGGCAACTATTTCATAGTGAAGACAAGCTTGTATCTAAAGGCAAAAATGGACTTATAGAATACCTCTATACCAGGAGTGTTCCAGTCCGGTTTTATTACAACAACAACCGTAACCGTAAAAAAACCCAACTTCAATTTGTGTCAAACAATGGGGCTGTTATGAACATGAAGTTTCCAGGGTCAAACAAGATATACAAGCTCAAAACCTTGATCAATGGCAACGTGATTTGTACCAATCCTGATGGTAGTAAGCAAGTTTTTGTGTTGGAGGATTGAACAATCATTCATAGGCATAAGTGAAACTCCTTATCACCTGTGCTTTTTTGATGTTTAGGTAAATATTCATACCTATCCCAAAACTCGTGGTAATGTACATCAATATGCCTAATATGATTTTTCAGGATTTGACTTTGTTTTTTTTGGGAGGAAATTTAGCAGACCATTTTTGAACAATATCATTTTAAAACACTACAAATAGCTTAAAAAAACGAAATGCTTTGCCAAAAAAAATAGTAATTAACTATATTTATCATCTTTGATTACCATTTAATTCAAATTTTTTATTAGAACAGTTATGTATTACCATGTATCAATAACAACTACGAGAAAATTGGAACCTAACAATTCTAACCAAGTTCTCTATGAGCTTGATAAGACAAACCTAGAAGAACTTAAGGAAGATATTATAATGCCATACCTTCAACAAGGTGATTTTCATTTTAATGGTTGTTTACTTACAAGCACTGATATTATACAAATAATAATACAACAATCTCAAAAAACCACACAAGAACATGCTGCTGACGAAAATACACAAGCAAATATTAAAATGATCCCCTTGTACACTACTCCTTATGATATTCTCGCCTTTGATAATTATGTACAAGACATAACATCACAAGTTATCAAAGAATGTAAAAGTGAAATTTCACAAGAAACTCAACCTCCTGATAAAACTCCACAAAGAAATGGTTTTGATAATACTGAAGTTTTTATTGTCCATGGACACGATGACTCAAAAACAGATAAAGTAGCAAGATTTATTCAAACATTAAGTCTAGTACCTATTATTCTAAGTGAACAAGCAAGTGGAGGGCAAACTATAATTGATAAATTAGATTCTAATTCCAACGTAGGATATGGGATAGTACTATATACCCCCTGTGATCAAGGGTCAAAAATAGGGGATGAAAAGGATGCAAAAAAAAGAGCTAGACAAAACGTAGTATTTGAACATGGTTTTTTAATAGGTAAATTAGGCAGAAGCCGTGTATGTGTTTTGATAACAGACGAAGAAATAGAAAAACCTAATGATATATCAGGAGTATTGTATATTAAAATGCATGATTCAGGATGGCAATTAAGTGTAGCTAAAGAACTAAATAAAGCTGGTTATGATGTAGACGCCAACTCACTAATAAAATAATAAAAATTATCATAAACTATAGAAATGTATTATAACATACTAATTGAAACAAATAAAAAAGACAAGAATAGTAATAATCAAAAGATACATGACTTTGCCAAAACTGATTTAGAGGCAATAAAGAAGAAAATAATCATCCCCTACATGAGAGAAGACAAGTTTAGGTTTAAAGGATACCACCTAAACCATAATGATGTAGTAAGGTTGGTTATAACACAATCTGAGAAACCTCTAGAAGAGTACGCAAAAAATATAAACGATAGACGTTCTCTTCAGAGTACTAATATACTAATACTTAATTATACATCAAGTGCGGATATTTTTGAAGATGAAACATATACTAAAGTAATTACAGATGAAGTTTTTGAAGAATGTGAAGAGTTCATTAAAGAACAAACACCTGCAAAAGCCTCGATAAACAAAGCAAAATTAGACAAAACTAAGGTTTTTATTGTTCATGGGCATGATCAAGCAACAAAAAATGAGGTGGCAAGATTCTTAGAAAAGTTAGATTTGACTCCTATCATTCTTCATGAACAAACTGATGGAGGCAAGACTATTATCGAGAAAATAGAAAAATACTCTGATGTTGGCTATAGCATTGTATTATATACCCCTTGTGATGAGGGATATAAAAAAGGCAATCCAGATGATTTAAAAAATAGGGCAAGGCAAAATGTAGTTTTTGAGCACGGTTTTTTAATAGGTAAACTAGGAAGAAAACATGTATCAACTTTAATAAAAGGAGACATAGAAATACCCAATGATATTTCAGGGCTTGTTTATACTAAGATAGATGATTCAAGTTGGAAATTTAAGGTTTTAGACGAGTTAAAAAATGCAGGTTATGATATAGATGCAAATAAAATATTTTAGGTATCATGAGTTTCAAAAAACTGAAAAATAACATTCATTCAAATATTGATGTTTATATATCAATGTTAGCTGGTTTTGTGGCTGTGCTTTATGGGCTTTTGGGGGGCTCTGAAATTAAAGACTCCATTATTTTAGCTACAATTGCTGCTATTTTAGGAATTATAGCTTTTGGTATACTCAAGGACAGGCATACAAGAGAACAATTGCTTTCAGAAGTAAAAAACCTAAATATCAAATCGTCTAGCCACTTCCAGCTTTACCGCAGGAACAGTTATAAACCACTATCTGAGACATTAAAAAATGCAAAAGAAATTATATTCATTGGTGTTTCTCTCAATAATATTTTGAATAATGTGGGTGAGTCACTCAAAAAAAAGGTACAAGAGCAAAACCTTAATGTGACGTTAATTTATTTAGATCAAAACGTAAAATCTTTTGGTGCTAGTGCTTTTTGGCTTAACGAAACAACATCTTCATTGAAAGATCACATCAAGTTTACTGACAAAAAACTCAAAGATTTAGGAAACCATGGATTCAATGTAAAAAAAATAGAAGCATTACCAGGGTATAGTATGTTACTAATTGATCCAAACAAAGAAAATGCAAAAATTTTTGTGGAGTTTCACACATTCCAAGCACTACTAGATGAACGTCCACATGTTGTATTAAACAAACCTGAGAACCCTTTATGGTTTGAGTACTTTAAACACCAGTACGAAAAAATCTCAGATAAAGCTAAACAAGTCTAAACCACTGTTTCAAGTGTTCCGCAGTGATCATCTGACACTCTCGTGTAAAAAGAAGTCACCACTGACGCAAGTTTAACGAAGGACAACTTCGAACAGAGAAGGTAGGGGAAGCACCGTATAGCTTCCCCAAGGTCATCATTCACCCAAGTACTTTAGTCGCTTAATGCTGATGCCTTCAACATTTTGTGCTTGTAAAAGTATGACACCCCTACCGCTACCAGTGCTACAATTACAGGGGCATACCCTCCATCTTGAACATGGGCATGGGCACCTATCGCAAACAACAAGTTGAACACAAACCCGGCATAAGCCCACTCTCTTAGCATGGTAGATTTATCTGTCCATATAGCCACCAAACCTAAAATTTTGGCTATAGCCAGCGGATATATAATAAATACAGGAAAACCAGCCTTTGGAAAATTCTCGCTCACCATTTCATACTGTGTAAAATACATGGTGGCACTAAATGTCATGATCAATGTCAATAACCCGGTAGCAATTCTGTAAATTAATAAATCTGTCTTTTTCATAATAAAATGTGATTTAAAAATAATTTTATTCACCTTGTCATTATTCACCTAGGTAAATATTTGTGTAAAAAAATTTAATCTCTCAGTTTTTCTAAAGTTTCATTGATTAGTTTAGCTTCTTCGTCCGAAACATTCTCAATAAAGGCTATATATGACTCGTCATCTTTCTCACTCATTTGTACTAACAAATCTAAAGCAGTTTTTGCCACTTTTAAATGAACTCCCCTCCTACCTCTTGCTAACACAGTCATACATTTTTGATAAACAGTATTCTATAAACAAAAGCCCTCAAGTCTCCTAAAAAAAGGCTTAAAAGAGCCTGGTTTATTCGTTTGATGCAGGTGCTTTCAATGTTTTATGCTTATAAAAGTAAGATACTCCTACCGCTACCAATCCTACAATGGGAGGTATATATTCTCCATCTTGAACATCCAGATGGGCACCTATTGCCAACAACAAGTTAAACACAAATCCGGCATACGCCCACTCTCTTAGCATGGTAGATTTGTCGGTCCATATAGCCACCAAGCCCAAAATTTTGGCTATAGCCATCGGGTATATAATAAATGTGGCAAAACCTGCCGCTGAAAATTTTTGACTCACCATTTCATATTGTGTAAAATACATAGTGGCACTAAATGTCATGATCAATGTCAATAACCCGGTAGCAATTCTGTAAATTAATAAATCTGTCTTTTTCATAATAAAATGTAATTTGAATTGATATTTATTTACCATATAAATATTCACCTAGGTAAATATTTATTAAAAAAATTTAACTTCTCAATTTATCCAAAATTTCACTGGCAATTTTTGCCTCTTCGTCTGAAACGTTCTCAACAAAATTTATGTGTGATTTGTCATCCTTCTCATTAATTTTTATTAACAAATCTAATCCAGCTTTTGTAATTTTTAGATGCACTACTCTCCTATCTTCTTCACTTCTGGCTCTTTCGACCAACTGTTTTTCTACCAGCTTGTCGCAAAGGCGAGTAGCATTGGGAGACTTTTCTACCATTCTGGTCTTCACCTCGTGCATATTGAGCCAATCATTAGCGCCTCGTAAGATGCGTAAAATGTTAAACTGTTGAGGAGATACGCCAAAAGGCTTGAGAAAGCTCGCAAATTGGTTTTGAATCCAGTTTCGAGTAAATACTACATTTGCTAACAAACGATACTTGTTGTCTACAAATGAAGACTTTATTTCTTCGTCAATTTTTGCCATTTTTTTCTAACTTTTGACAAAGCTAATAAAAATTTATTTACCCTGGTAAATATTTATCAAAAAAAACAAAAAAACTTTAAGCAATCACACAATAGTCCATAGTATTTAGTCGGTAGTCCATAGCTGATTCGAGTAAATGTTTACCTTGTTAAATACTGTAAACCAGTATCTTATATTAAGATTGCGTACTCACTTTATTTTTAAAAGGGTTTCAGTTTTAGCCTACACCAACCAGTTAAATAGTTTTTAAATTCATAAATGACTGATTACCAGCAAACAACTTTCACCAAAAGTACTGCGGAGTATTGATCACATGAAAACTATTCTATTTATTGGTGCTCTTCTGTATGCTATTTTGCCTGTCTGCAAAGCACAAGATCGGGTCACTTTCTTTTTAATCGGTTTTTGGAGACTCACCCCTAGCGCAAGCATCCTTCGCTTGTGCTTATAATTGCGGAAGCATCTTGCCCCGAAGCAAGTTCGGGATGGCTCACTTCCATGTTTTTGCAAAAAACAAATACTCAAGCTTGAATTTGCTACGATGGACACAAGTCTGGAGACTTGCGCCAGCGTGGGATTGTTGCCAGTTTTTTACGAAATCGTTTCGACTCCAGACATACATTGCACTCACAGAAAATTGGTTATGCACACGAACATTAGCGCTATAAATCCACCAGGAATTAAAATGATTTGCTTGCTGCGCTTTTACTTGAAATGAAGCTAAACCCAAAAGCATACATATAGAAAATACTAATTTGATCATGCACTCAATATTGACCGAACTTTGAGAAATCTGAGGCATTAAAAAGTTATCGCCAGAATTCGGGCTGTTTTCGGGCTGTTTGCTTACTCACGCAAAATACAGCCCCAAACTCTGGCTAAACCTCATTGCTCCTACGCCTGATTTATAGGGGGATAGTTTAACTACCTTTAATTGTTATTGAGTAGTTTTAGCAACTCTTTGGCGGTAGCATTTGCTGATTTGTTGTTCTGACCTGTGACTAATTCGCGGTCTACAACCACGTGAGGAGCCCAGTCTTTCTTGCTACGAGAGTACTTACCACCCGCATTGGTAAGGGCATTTTGTGGCCAGTAAAATAATTGGTCACCACTCAGGTAATATTTAGTGGCAGTGGCTTCTTCTGAATTGCTGAAAACCGTCATTTTATAACCTGCATAAATCCAACCTTTAGCTGGTTTGGCTTTTTTACCAGCTCTCATATCAGCCTCAAACCCGGCGCTATTTGGCAAAGAAGATAACAAAGCAACCGGACCGTGGCATACCAACCCTGTAGGCTTAGATTTGGCGTGGAAGTGATGTAAGAACTTGCTCAGTAAATCGTTGTCCACTAAATCGCCTAATGGAGCGTGCCCCCCAGGTACAAATACAGCATCAAAATTTTCAATACCGATTTGTTCAATACGAGCGAAACTTACAACGGGACTGTGTTTTTTATCATTCAGCATCAATCGGTTAAACAAGGCTTTGTGAGCATTGTAATTTTCCTGACTCTCATCCAAAAAGTGTTTTCGTGTATCAGAAACCAAATCAAGTGTTGGTGCTATGCCAGTTGGAGTAGCAAAAGTCAGCGTATGACCTGCCTCCATAAATATTTTGACTGGCTCCATCAACTCATTTAGATAAAAACCTGTTTTGTAATCATACCCTCCTTTTAGTTTCATTTGCGACACATCTGACATTACAATCAGAATATTACCAGCAAATGCCGCCTGGTAGCTCACCAAAAAGGTCAATAAAACAAGCATATTTAACCTCACCATACGCTGTTTTAGCCCACGCATCAAAAATTTATTGAACCATCCACCTTTTTCTCTGTACCCAGCCGGGTCTTGAGTGTTAGCTGTTAAGATTAGTGCTTTTTTAGTACTCATAATTATTTGTGTTTTAAAATTTATTACGCCACAAAGATGAGGGGTTAGTGCTATAAAATGAAATAACTTATTTTACATATGATATAGATTTTATTATATCATTTAATCTGAAGATATTTCAAAACATTATACACATTTGCAACGGCTTTTATAAGTCACTAAAAATCAATATTATAAAAGGTGTGATCACTTGTGGAACAGCGTTTTTGAACCAAAACCTTCGTGCTACAAACCTACCAATACCTCCTCGGTTACTTGCATGCTATAGTCGTTCAGTTTTTGGTGGGTAGGCATCCAGCCTAACAGAAATCGGGTAAAGTCGGCAAGGGCAATGGGGTATAGTTGCCGCCATTCTTGCTCTAGAGCTTCGGCATCTACATGGGGTTTGGCTATAGCCAATGTCTTTTTCAATGCGACAAAATAAGTGTCTAACAACTCGCTTTCGTAGCGTTCACATTCGGCACCCGACAAACAACTGCCCAAAAAGTAAGTCACGTCTTTCATTCCGCAACCCCCGCCTACATATTGAAAGTCCACGGCAGCTACCTTTTTGTCATCTTCAGAAAAGCAAAAATTAGCGAGTTTGGCATCGCCATGTACAATGGTTTGGTACTTACATTGGTTAAGCAAGTCATCAAGTTGAGCGGCTTTAGCTTTGAGCCCTTGGTGTTCCATCTGCTCAAGTTCGTCGGGGCGGGTTGCCAAATGCCAATAGGTGCCCACTTCCCATAAGCCAGCAGGCGGTTGTTGCAAAAAAGTGGCGTGGAAGTTTGCCAACCAAGTCAAGCACACTTTTACCTCAGGCAAATCAAGCTGGGTTTTTCGCACTGGAAAGTGGAGGTTCAAATCCTCTAACACGATCCACTGATCATCGCCTTCGGCATAAGCGCCAATGAGCTTTGGAACTCGGCAACTATCGGGGCAAAGCTCGCTCCATTGCTTGTACCAATGGGTTTCTACCTGATAAGACTTTACTTTTCTATTGTGAGAGTTTTGGGTGTTCCAGCCCCTTGGGTGTTCGTTGGCTTGGTTTAAGGCAATGTGTTTTACTACCACTGTCTTAAGCAATGGGTTGTTCAATTGGTAGCGAACAATGCTCCCGTAGCCGCTCCATAAAGATTGGATGGTTTCAACTTCTTTGCATTCGGTAGATTGGGTGATTTTTAGCAGGTGTTTTGTAAAATTCATCTTTTTATGGCTTTATTGTGCTATGGTGCGCAAAATGGGGTTGTTTTATCATATTTGCAAAAGCAAGCAAGGCAAAGAACCAAAAATCTGTAAAGGTTTCCAACTATGCGTTGCTAACAAAAGTAATACTAAGTTAAATACAAAATCATCTACTTATTTTAACCCATTTATCAAGCAGTTCCATCGTTTTTCCTAAAAAAATGCTCATCTGAAGTATTTCCAAAACCATAAACTTTATATTGCTTATTTTGATTCCTCATTCACCTTTTGAGCAAGTGCATATCATTAAACTATAGTGATTTTACATGAACCAACAACAGAAAACTCAGAGAGATAAATACATTGATAAAGCAATAATGTCAGATGGCTTTATTAGAATTTATTCTAATAAGACAAAGTTAAACTATGATATCAAACTTCTCCAGGACAAGAAGTACAAAATAATAGAGTTTGATGGCAACTTTATTTCTACCAAAATGGAGTTGATGTTTGACTTGGAAAAAAAACTGCAATTCCCGAGTTATTTTGGTAAAAATTATGATGCTCTAACAGATTGTTTAGGTGACTATGAAATACCAAACAATGGTGTTGTTCTTATTTTTAGGCACTTGAATAACCTTGATTTAGAACACGTTCACACGCTTCTTGACATTTTCTGTACTTATTCACGCCAAAGCATTGTATGGAATAGAAAATTAATCACCTTAGTACAAGTTCGTGACAAAAATTTTGAGTTAACGCAACCAATAGGTGCGGTTAATTTTTACCTCAAATGTAGAATGGAAAAATAACACTAAACCTCTCGACTAACACCCACGTTTTTGCGGGTATTTCAGCGAGTACCAAACAGATCTGCAAGTAGACACATATACACACTAGCAAAAGATAGTTCAATCTAGCTTCTTACCTGCAGCCAAACCACATCTGAAAAAGCTTAATAACTTAACAATGCATAGCACAATCTATATATTCACTATTTTAAGCATCAATTTACTCTTTGAGAAATCTTTATACACAATCTAACCAAGTCTAAAAAATAACCCTATCAAAAATGAGTAAAACTATCATTGTATCTAATCGCCTCCCTATCAAAATTCAGAAAAACAATCAGGAGTTAACCTACACACCAAGCGCGGGTGGGCTTGCCACAGGCTTGGGGTCAATCTACAAAGAAGGTAACAACATCTGGCTAGGCTGGGCTGGTTTACACTTAACAAGTGAAGCAGAAAAAAATCAAGTCACTGAAGACCTGGAAAAGGAAAGCCTCAAACCTATTTTTTTGTCAGAAGAAGACGTAGAAGGTTTTTATGAGGGCTTTAGCAATGCTACCATCTGGCCTTCTTTTCACTATTTCCCCCAATACGCCGTTTACCAAGATATTTTTTGGGAAAGTTATCAACAAGTCAATCAAAAATTTGCGGAAGCTATTTTGGAGGTGTGCGAAGCAAATGATACCGTCTGGATACACGATTATCAACTACTGCTTGTCCCACAATTAATTAGAGAAAAACGTCCTCACATAAGCATTGGCTACTTTCAACACATTCCTTTTCCTTCTTACGAAATTTTCAGGCTCTTGCCTTGGCGTAGAGAATTGCTTTTGGGTGTGTTGGGAGCCGATTTAGTGGGTTTTCATACCTATGACGACATGCGGCATTTTTTGAGTTCGGTAAATCGTTTGGCAGGAATAGGTTATTTTCATGGAGAAGTTGAAATGGGCAACCGCAAGGTAGTGGTAGATGCCTTTCCTATGGGTATCGATTATGATAAATACGCTAAAAAAGCTTCGTCGCCCGACACGATTAATAGGGAGGTGCGTTACCGTTCGTCTTTAAATAATGAAAAAATCATTCTTTCTATAGATCGACTTGACTATTCCAAAGGCATCAAAAACAGGTTACAAGCCTTAGAAATATTCTTTGAAGAATACCCTGAGTATTTAGAAAAAATGGTGCTTTTTATGGTAGTGGTGCCTTCGCGCGATACGGTACCCAGGTACCAAGCCTTAAAAACAGAAATAGATGAGTTGGTAGGGCGCATCAACGGAAAGTATGGGCGGGTAAGCTGGACTCCTGTGCATTATTTTTACCGCTCATTCCCTCTTGAGGCACTATCGGCTTTTTATAGAATGGCAAATGTTGCTTTAGTGACTCCTCTACGCGACGGAATGAACTTGGTTTGTAAAGAGTACATTGCCAGCCGGTTAGACCAAACGGGTGTGTTGATTTTGAGCGAAATGGCTGGTTCTTCTAAAGAGTTGTCCGATGCCATTTTGATTAATCCTAACGACATCAAACAAATTGTAGCCGCGTTGCACCAAGCCCTTACAATGCCCAAAGATGAGCAAAAGTTTCACATGGAAATTATGCAAAATTCCTTGAAAAGGTATAATATTCACCATTGGGTCAAACTATTTTTAGACCGATTGACAGAAGTAAAGGAGCAACAGTCGTACATGCACACCAAAATATTGGAAGAAAACACCATCAAACGCATCAAAGCCGCTTACCAAAAAGCCGAAAAAAGGCTCTTATTTTTAGACTATGATGGTACTCTGACGGGTTTTGCCCAAAAACCTGAACAAGCCAAACCCAATCAAGAATTGTATGACATTTTAAATAATTTGATACAAGATCCCAAAAACCAAGTGGTGATTATCAGTGGACGAAAGCACCACACGCTGGAAGAATGGTTTGGAGACTTAGACATAGATTTGATAGCCGAACACGGCATTTGGAGCAAGCAGATGGGCAAAGACTGGGAGGTGCAAGAAGGGATGAACAACGATTGGCAAAAAGAAATTTACCCAGTAATGGATTTGTACGTCAATAGAACCCCTGGCGCTTTTGTAGAGCAAAAGGCGTATTCTTTAGTGTGGCACTACCGCAAAGTAGAGGTAGGCCTGGGCGAGCTAAGAACAAGAGAATTGAGCAGTCATTTGAAGTATTTGACCAGTAATATGGGGCTGCAAGTGCTAGAGGGTAATATGGTGGTAGAAATAAAACCCATGACTGCTAACAAAGGAGTGGGGGCTACCAAATGGCTGCAAAAGTTTCCTTCAGATTTTGTGATTGCTTTGGGTGACGACAAAACCGACGAGGATACATTTAAAGCCATGCCCGAAAATGCTTTTACCATCAAAGTGGGGACAGGTAATTCTGAGGCAAATTATTATTTGGACAGTGTGACGGAGGTAAGAGACCTTTTGAAAAGTTTAGGAAGAGAAAATAAATAACTCATGGATAAAAGACATACTTACGACTTTGGCTTGATTGGAAACTGTGCTTATTTGGCTCACATTGCCAAGAACACAAATATTGTTTGGTTATGCTTTCCAAGATTTGATAGCAGTTTTGTATTTGGGAGCCTCTTGGACAGTAAGAAGGGGGGCGAGTTTTCGGTATTACCTCCGCAAGACAACTTCGAATCTACGCAATATTATATCGAGAACACCAATGTTCTTTGTACTGAAATAGCTACCGAGGAAGGCAAGTATAGAGTGACCGACTTTGCGCCCCGTTTTTACCATTTCGACCGCTACTATCGCCCTTTGATGTTGGTCAGAAAGATAGAACCGCTTTCGGGTTCGCCCAGAGTAAAGGTAAAATGTAAGCCTGTGGGCAATTATGGCAACTTTACCCCAGAAAACCACCGAGGGAGCAATCATATAGAGTATTTGGGTTTAGAAAAAAAAATGCGCCTGACTACTGACGTATCCTTGACGTTTATAGAGGATGAATCTTATTTTTTGCTGAACGAAACCAAGTATTTGTTCCTGACCTACGGTAGCCCCATGGAAGCCAGTATTAAAGATACAGCAGAAACTTTTTTAAATAATACCATTCAGTATTGGCGGAAATGGGTGAAAAGTACCAGTATCAGCGATTTTTACCAAAATAAGGTGATTCGTTCGGCTTTGGTGCTCAAAATGCACCAATATGAAGACACCGGTGCTATCATTGCCTCGGCTACCTCGAGCCTGCCTGAGTCTCCCCAAAGTACCCGCAACTGGGACTATCGTTATTGCTGGATGCGTGATACTTATTATACCTTGAATGCTTTTAATAATATTGGGCACTTCGAGGAGCTCGAACTCTATTTTAAATATATTACCAATATTGCTCTGAGGGACGATAAGCGTTTACAGCCTTTGTACAAAATCAATGGAGATGCTTTTATTGAGGAAAAAATATTGGATTTGGCAGGTTATCAAAACAATAACCCTCCGGTGCGGGTGGGCAACCAGGCGTATGAACACATCCAAAACGACGTATATGGACAAATACTGGTGTCGTTGCTGCCCATTTATGCCGACAACCGCTTTGTTTTTGAAGAAAGACACGAATCTAAAATATTGATTTTTAGGCTTTTGCAAAAAATAGAGGAAACTATAGACGAACCAGACGCGGGCTTGTGGGAGTTTAGAAACAAAGCCCAATACCATACTTATACTTATTTGTTTCATTGGGCGGGTAGTGCTGCGGCTTTGCGCATAGGCAAGTTTTTGAAAGATGAAAAGATGGTGAACTTGGCAACCCAGTTGCAGAAAAAATCGGCTGAATACATAGAGAAGGCGTATGACGACACCAGAGGGGTATATACCCAGGCGATTGGCACGCCTAACCTTGATGCCAGCACGCTGCACTTGATTACAATGGGCTACCTCAAATCTGACAGCAAACGCGCCAAAAGTCACTTGCTTGCCTTAGAACAAGATTTGAAAACCCCTGAAGGTTTGTTTTACCGCTACAAGCACCAAGACGATTTTGGCGAGCCTGAAACCACTTTTCTTATTTGTGCTTTTTGGTATGTAGAGGCGTTGGCTTGTGTGGGTAGGTTAGACGAGGCCATTAGCACTTTTGAGAAATTATCGAGGTATAGCAATCATTTGGGCTTGTTGAGTGAAGATGTGAGCGCCAAGGATGGCAGTCAATGGGGCAACTTCCCGCAAACTTATAGTCACGTGGGTTTGATGAATGCCGCCGCTCGTATTTCTAAAAAGCTGGATAAACCTAATTTTTTGTCTTTTGAGAAGCGGTAGGTGTGGTTTTGTAATAATTTGCATTCCCAAGCAAGTTCAGAGACTTGCATTTATAAAAGGTTTGAAGGCTCTAAAGAAGACTTTTAACTACTGACCCCGATTCCAGCACCTGAAGGCACTTTTCAGTATTCCGAAAAACGAGAAGGTGTTCTGCGATTATTCTTTTGGTTGCTTGTGAAGACACAAGCAACGGCGTAACAGGGCTTAAAATAGCAGTGTCAAAACCCATTCAAATGCCTTTTGTAGGGGCAATCCTTTATGGTTGCCCTGGCGTAGTAAATTTCATCGCTTGGCGCCCCATAGTATTTTGTCAAGTAAGTTTGGAGGCTTCCATTCATCCAAGCCTTCTACGGAAGGCTTTTAACAGCCAACCCCCGACTCCATTAGGGCACTTTTCAGTATTCCGAAAAACGAGCGTAGAAGGTTGTTCTGAGATTATCTTTTGGTTGCTTGTGAAGACACAAGCAACGGCGTAAGATTATTAATGACGTACTGTCTTGGGCTTAAAAAAACGGGGGAAACGATATTATCAAGTTTTGTTTGCACAAATATGGTTGTAAACCATTCATTATCAATAGGTTTTAATTGGTGTAATTGAGCAATCCATAAAAAAAGCCATCCCTTAAAATCAGGATGGCTTCATTTTTTGTTAGGCTAAGCATTAGCTTAATCAACAATTAATCTTTTGGTCAATTTACTGTTGCTTATCTTTATAAAATACATTCCTTTAGGTAATCCCAGAGTATCTGCATCTAATGCTAACGTTGTTTGGTTGGCTTCAACCGCAAAACTCTTCACCACTGCTCCCAAACGGTTATAAATGGTTATTTGAGAAGCCTTCTCTTGTGCTTTCATTCTCACTGTAAAAGCACCTCTAGTCGGGCTAGGGAATACATTCAACTCTTCATTTGACACCAAACCATTTTTTACTTGAGTAGTCTTTCGCTCAGTTACCGCAATACTGGTAATCAAAGTTTTAGAAAACGATTTTCCAGACGCATTCATATTGATGTGGTAAATACCACTCACCAAGTTTTCGGTAATGCTGGCTTCGTAGTGATCTCCTTTTTTCTCAAAAATGACTGGGATTTCTACTTTTTCGACGTTGTTTAATTGCAAGTCCATCACTCTTTGGAAGGTGGCGGTAATTTTAACTTTTTCACCTATCAGGCTCCCATTAGCCTGCAAGATAGATGCAGATAAAGTAATAGGAGTATCATTGGTATGCACCAACTTTTCATGAGTCAAACCAGTATTTAAAACCATCTCAACGCCATTTTCTGGCAAAATAATTATTGGAGTTCCTTCTTTAGAGGCGATGGTATATTTACCAGGAGCTAGTTTACCCAGTGTGTAGAAATCTGCTTTGTTATCTTTGGCTGTTTTGTTCATCGGAATCGCCCTTAACACTTCTGATGAAGCACCTGTGGCACCTACTCTTTGTACTTTCAATTGCTCGCTTGAAGACAAGTCATTAGCCAATATAGTAATGTTACCTGCATTCTCCTCTACTACAAACTCCTGCTGCCCACCTACTGATTGAGTGATTTGCATTTTGCTATGGACAACCGCATTTGGGTTGTAGCTTTTCGTGGTGCGGGCAAGCTGTTGTCTCTGGTTCGATCCTTCCAAAATGCTTTTGAAATGAGGCCAAAATAGGTTTCCACGCGTTACCTCAAAATGGTCAAGGTCAGTTTTGTCAGAGCCGTCATAAGAATAAGTTATTCCTAAAAACTTCTTTGGCTTTAAGCCTGTAAAAAGTGAGGTACTATTAGGTCGTTTGGCGTTTTGGTAGGCAATTACTCCATCGTTCCCCCCTTTAGATTTGCTCCCTTCAGCCAAGTAAAGTATTGCTTGTGGAATAGACAATCTGGCAAGTGGCCCATTTCCCCATCCACCCAGAGTGGTCACCTTTACGGTATTGTTAGAGTTATTGTCGGTAATAGACCTGAAATAGTTCATATACCCTCTTTGCAAACATTTGGTAGCATCATTGTCTTGCATAAAAATGATATTTAGAAGAGCCAATAACCTCGCATTTGCCAGTTCTGCCAAGCTAGTACCAAAGTGCGCACCACCCACAGTAAATACTTGTGACACCTTAGATTTTGCTCCAAAATGGACAATGGCGGCATCGGTATCTACTGCCCCTTTGCTCCAGGCAACAATCACTACTTTTGACACTCCATAATAAGACTTAATCTGGTCAAGCATTTTAGACAGCATGTTGCCATTGGTCCACATATGTTTGTTGGGGGTCATAGATACAAATGCCGAACGGTAACCATCTCTATAAACATCAGCATAAGCATTATCAAATCCAGTATACCATACACTTGCACTACTTGCGTAGCCGTGTACAAATACGATTACTGGCTTGTTAGATGAATTGGAAGGTGTACGCCCATAATAAATGGTATTAACATCGTTGCCGTCATACAAATCGGTACCTACAGGAAATAGTTCTATTCCTTCTTTAGTAGAAGGATAACCCAGCAAGTATTGACTTGCAGCACCATAATTTTCTATAGAGGAAAAGTTAAACCCAGGGTTTTGATATGAAAATTGTGCAAGTGCTTTGTGATTAATTGTAAAAAGACACAATAAGGTAATGAGGTAAGTAAATTTTTGTAACATAATTTAGGTTGGTGTAAATTGAATAAATTTAATTATTATTATGAATATAGCCATACAATATTTAAAACACGTTATATTCTATTAATATAATGACAACTAAAAAAAATACTATAAACTAAATTATATTAAATATTAATTTTCTTTGAAAAAAATTACACACGTGCGTTTTTGTAGCTTTACAAAGAATGATATAGTTTGTTCGACCAATAGTTTTTTTTAACTTCTTTTTATCATGGTAAGATTTTTTTATTCAAAATAACGCAAGTCTAATAACCTCTTAAAATTGCTTAAACCTATTTTTATTTACAACTTCACTATAATCAACAGAAACAACTTCCTCCAAAAAACCATCCATTTACCTAGTAAGTTTTTTATTGATGCCTTGATATATACCCTACAAACAGGCAAGAAGGAAGCAGTTATTGAAAGTTTATAAAAACTCAAAATAAATAATCATTTGTCATTCATTGACTAATAGTTAAAATAAAAACTACAGGTAATAAAGGCAATAATAAACTGCACTTATCATATAAATAATTGTCAGGAATATATCTAAAAGGCCATTCATCCGAGCATTTGTTGTTTGGGGGTGCTCCCCTTAAGGTGTAACATCACATCAGGAGGCTTATATGCACAAAAATAACTACAGAATTAACCTGACTTCATCCAAAAAAGGGTAGATATTGCTACTTGATATTATTGATCAACATAATTACTTAATGATATGGAAGATAGAATTATAATTATCGCTACGTCCAAGTTGCTTGACAACCAACTGTCACAACTACAAGAAGTGGTGCAAGAACTACAAGCACATTGCACCAACACCGAAGAAGGCATGTTACAATATGACTGGTATGTATCTGACGACTCGACTACCATCAAAGTATTGGAAACTTATGTAAATTCTGAGGCAGTGATGTTTCATTTTGACAACTACAAATCTTTTGCCTCCAGATTGGGAGAATTCAGGGAGTTTGTAAGTTTAGAGATGTTTGGCAAGGCAAGCGAGGCATTGAGGCAACGGGTGAAAAAAATCAATGTAGCACATTTTACAATGATTTCGTCTTTGAATAAGCTGAAGTAGTATTTAAGCAACGGTAAGAACAACCATAAAATGTTCATTATCCTTGGGATTAAGTTATGGCTAAAAAGAACACCTTATATTTTACCATATAAAACCTAGAATAAACAAATGAGCTTTAAAAAAAACATCGTTCAATTTCTTTTCATCCCCCTTGTTTGTCTTGCCTGTAATTCGGCACGAAACGCAAGCCAAAATGACACAAAATCCGGCAATCTAATACCTTCTGAACTGTTCCATATTCCTTATGTCAGTGCAGGAACGTTGAATAGACCAACCATGATTTTAGTACTGCATGGGGATGCACCATTTAACAAGCCTTCTTATCAGTATGCGATTGCCAGGAAAATTGCAAAAGAGAATCAAAATGTAGTGGCAGTAGGGGTGCTCAGGCCTGGCTACACCGACAGTAAGGGCAATCGCTCTAAAGGAGAACGAGGAGAAGCCACTGGAGATAATTATACAAAAGAGGTGCTTACTTCAATACATCGCCTTGCGGAAAATTTGAAGAAAAAGTACAATCCTTCTAAAGTAGTTTTAGTGGGTCACTCTGGAGGAGCAGCTATTTCGGCAAATTTACTTGCGGAGTATTCAAGCGACTACACTAATGCCTTGCTTATCTCCTGCCCCTGTGATCTTCATCGTTGGCGAAAGCACATGAAGGCATTGCAAGACAACGCCCCAATATGGGATGCAAAGGTAAACAGCCTTTCTCCAATTGAAGAAGTAAAACGTATCAATAATGCCACACAAATAACAGTACTGCATGGAACGGGTGACAAAGTAGTCCCTCTCAATATTGCGAATAAGTATGTAAAGGCATTGGAAACTAACAAGCAGAAAGTCAAATTTGTCGCCCTCAAAGGTCAAGGGCACGCAATAGCTTTTAACAAAAAAGTATTTGAGCTTGTAAAAGAACTTATTCAATAAGGTAGGCAGGCAATATTCGGAGAAAAACAAGCGATATATAAAAATTTGCTGCGCAAGAACAGTCGTAAGCTGTTCGATATCGTTAGGCTTAAATTACTGCTGCGCTTAAACCAAATTGAAACAAAAAAATCCCCGTTTCAAAACCAGAAACGGGGATTTAATCTATTATTGAAACCCCGCTAAAAGCGAGGGTACTTGGTCAAAAACTTATACAGCTGCGGCTTCTAATGCCATATCTTTAAAGAATGTTTCGCCTTTAGCTGCCATGTCGCGTAGTTTGTCCGATACCTTGAAACGGTCGCCGTACTGAGCCGCCAACTCGTCACAGTCTTTTACAAACTGCTCGATGCCTACTGCATCTACGTAAGAGAAGGCGCCTCCAGTGTAAGGAGCAAATCCCCACGCTAAGATAGATCCTACATCGCCATCGGTTGGGTTACGCAATACACCTTCTTCCAAACAACGGATACACTCTAAGGCCTGACGGTGCAAGAAGCGTGTTTTCAAATCTTCGATGTTGGGTTGGTTTTCTGCCAATGGGTAATGCTCTTGCAAACCTGGCCACAGGTATTTCTTGCCGTTTTCTGGGTACTCATAGAATCCCTTCTTGGCTTTCTTACCTACACGGTCAAGCTCTTCGTTAAACTTAATCACTACTTTACCACCTGGCATTGCTTCCATAGGCTCACCCGTATCTTTTGAGGTTTGCTTCATAATCTTGTAAGCCAAGTCAAGTGCTACCGCATCGGCTACGTCAAGCGCACCTACTGGCATACCTGCTGACTTACCTGCGTTCTCGATCAAGATTGGGTTTACACCCTCTTGTAGCATTTCCATCCCTTCGGCAGTGTAAGTACTGAAACAACGAGAGGTATAGAATCCACGAGAATCGTTTACTACGATCGGGGTTTTCTTGATGCGTTGGATGTAGTCTAGAGTAGCTGCCAGAGCTTTGTCAGACGTTTTCTCACCCATAATCACCTCTACCAACATCATTTTGTCTACCGGCGAAAAGAAGTGAATACCAATAAATTGATCAGGGCGTTTAGAAGCTTCTGCCAAACCAGTAATAGGTAAAGTAGAGGTGTTAGAACCAAAGATCACATCTTCGCGAATCACCGCTTCAGTTTCCTGAGTGATTTTGTATTTCAGGTCACGGTTTTCAAATACCGCCTCAATGATATAATCAGCTGCGGCCAAATCTTCTACTTTATCAGTAGTTTTGATCAGCTCAAGCACCTGGTCAGCTTTCTCTTGAGTTATACGTTTCTTAGACAAACGCTTTTTCAAAAGATTGCGAGAGTAATCTTTTCCTTTTTCCGCATTTTCTACTGAAATATCTTTCAAGATTACGTTCATTCCAGCCATTGCCGACACATAGGCAATACCTGCACCCATCATACCTGCACCCAAAATGGCTACAGTGTTGATCTCAGTCTTAGGAATGTCTTTTGGACGAGCTTCGCCTTTGTTGGCATCCTGGATACCAAAAAACAAAGTGCGCACCATACCACGCGCCTCAGGTGTGCGCAATACTTGAGTAAAGTAACGAGACTCAATGTCAAGCGCTTGATCCATCGGTACCTGCAAACCTTCGTATACACAGTTCATAATCGCCAACTGTGCTGGGTAATTCCCCTTGGTTTTATCCATCAAAAGCGCTGTACCAGGCATCAATACCTGTACACCTTTAGGGCTTTGAATGTTACCTTTAGGTACACGGTAGTTTTTCTTTCCTACGATTTGTCCCTTGCGGTTCTTTTCGTCCCAAGGTTGCATAATGAATTTGTTCTCTGCGATGAACTTCTTCGCAGCTGCCATCATCTGGTCTTTATCAGCTACCAATTCGTTTACCAAACCAGCCTTAAGAGCCGCTTCTGGCTTGAGGCGCTTGCCTTCGAGCAACAAAGGAGCCGCTGCTTCGATGCCTATCATACGAGGCACACGTTGGGTTCCACCTGCACCAGGAATCAAACCAATTTGTGCTTCTGGCAAACCAATTTGCGCCTTAGGGTTGTTTACTGCCACGCGGTAGTGACAAGCCAAACATACTTCATAAAAACCACCCAAAGCAGTACCGTTGATTCCGGCTACTACTGGCTTACCGCTGGTTTCGTAACGACGAAATACCTGGTTAAGCTCACGGGCGTTTTCAAAAGCAGTTTTTACATCTAAATCTTTTTGGGCAAGCATTTTCTTGATCATTTTCAAGTCGGCACCTGCGCCAAAAGCATCTTTTTCAGAAGTTATAATAATACCTTTTACGTCTGCATCGTTTACTGCTTTCTCAGTAGCATCGGCAAAAGCTTTGATAGAGTCTTCGTTTAATACATTCATTGGGTAGCCTTCCATGTTCCAGCTGATAATGGCTACTCCGTCTTTTACGTTATATAAAATCATTGTTTATTTCTAGTTTTTTAGTTGGGAGTCCGTAGCTTCTGCAGCCTCAAGCTTTTAGCTATTAGCCTTTAGCTTGAGGCTGGTTTGCAAGCCTGTTACCGATTTTATAGCTCATTGATTGTTAACATTATAAAATCGCCAGATAGAAATTTCTGCTGCTTCAAGCTATTTTACAAGCTTCCACGTTTTTTATATAACTTTATAAGCTATACAAATTAAAGGTCTATAAACAGGTAATATACCCGAAAAACAACTTCAGGCTTGCGACTTGTTACTTATACCTTGAGGCTGTAGATGCTACTGACTATGGACTATTGACTGTGGACTGACTGTCTTCTAAATTATACTCTCTCGATAACAGTAGCGATACCCATACCACCACCAATACAAAGTGTAGCTAAACCTAAAGTTTTGTCTTGGCGCTCAAGCTCGTCGAGCAAAGTGCTCAAGATCACAGCACCAGTAGCACCTAATGGGTGACCCATAGCAATCGCACCACCATTTACGTTCATAATAGACTGGTCGATACCGATGCGATCCATAAACAACATAGGCACTACTGCAAATGCTTCGTTTACTTCATACAAATCGATGTCGCTTGCTTTCAAACCAGTTTTCTTAAATAATTTTTCGGCTGCAGGAGCAGGTCCTGTCAACATAATGGTAGGCTCGGTTCCAATGATAGTAAAAGAGTGCATTTTGGCACGGGGCTTCATACCAGCTTTTTCACCTGCTTCTTTGTTACCAATCAACAAAGCCGCTGCACCATCGGTAATCTGAGAAGCGTTACCTGCATGGTGTACGTGATTGATTTTTGCCAACTCTGGGTATTTTTGCAAAGCAAGGGCATCTAATCCACCCATTTGTCCCATCATTTCAAAAGAAGGCTTTAATTTGCCTAAACTTTCGGCAGTAGTTCCAGGCCGAATGCCTTCGTCTCTGCTCAATAAAGGAATACCTAAGTTATCGGTTACCGGGATAATAGACTTGTCAAAACGACCTTCTTTCCAGGCAAGTTCGGCACGTTCGTGCGAGATAGCCGAAAATTGGTCTAACTGCTCACGATTGTAACCATATTTGGTAGCAATCAAATCGGCAGAGATTCCTTGAGGAACCATTTTGTGTTTACCGATCATTTCGGGGCTGGTAAACATAGCGCCTCCGTCTGAGCCCATAGGCACACGAGACATAGACTCTACTCCACCTGCTACAATCATGTCCGACTGTCCAGACATTACATAGGCAGCAGCAGTATTGATAGCCTCAAGACCAGAAGAACAAAAACGGTTCATTTGAACACCCGCAGTAGTTTCGGCGTAGCCAGCTTCAATTACAGCGGCACGGGCAATGTCTGAACCTTGCTCGCCTACTGGAGATACGCAACCCATGATGGCATCTTCTACCAAAGAAGTGTCTAAACTGTTGCGGTCGCGAAGGGCTTTTAATACTGTAGTAAGGAGGTGAATAGGTTGGGTGGTGTGTAGAGCTCCGTCGGCTTTTCCACGTCCACGAGGGGTACGAGCAGCGTCGTAAATATAAGCTTCGTTCATAACTAAAACTCGAATTTATTGGGTTTTGGGTAATTTTTCTGACATAAGGACTGACCAAACTCCTTTAATTTTCTTATATTTAAAAGGCTTGGTCAAACCTGCAATAGTATGCACGCATACTATATATTTAAATAAAAAGGAGCAAAGCTCCAATCAATTAACATTTTCCAATAGCAAAAAGTTTCAAAAGGAATTGTGTGTATTGTTTTCAATGCCCTCGTTTTACTTTTCTATGCAATAATACAATAATTGTTTGAAAAAAGTAAGCATTACCCATTGAATCTTTGCCAGTGGGTATTTTTTTCGGTGAAAATAAAATTGCCCTTTCAGCCCCCTATACAATGCTGTTCCAGACAAAGCACCTTGGTTTGCCTCGCCTCAAAACCTTGGCACTAAGCAACTGTCTGATCAGTCCATAATCTTATTTCTAAATCAAGGCAGACACAGTGGAATATTACCTGGCTTCATCAGGCAAGCGTAAATATTCTAAAAAAAGAAGATTGATTATTCATCAAAATAAATGTCACAATGGGGCAACCACGATTTTATCCTTTGAAGTTCAGCTGGTGCTATATTATTTCCCGTCAAACCCAAACTTTTTAACTGCCTCAACCTTCCAATGCTTTTGGGTAGAGTGGTAAGGCGATTATGGCTTACCTCTAATACTTGCAGCTGGGCTAACTGTCCTATACTTTCGGGCAGTGTGTCGAGCTGGTTGTGGCTTACATGCAAATAATAAAGCCAGTTCATATGCCCAATGCTTTCGGGCAATTCAGTCAATTGGTTATGGTCGATATGGAGGTGGTAGAGCCAGTTCAATTGTCCTATGCTTTTGGGCAATTGAATGAGTTGATTATACTCTAAACGTAAATTATATAACCCCGTGATTTGCCCTATACTTTTGGGCAACTCGGCCAGTCGATTATGGCTCGCCTTCAACTCGTTAAGTTGGGTCAGTTGCCCAATGCTTTCGGGTAGGGTGGTGAGTTGGTTATGCGCTAAATACAACTTTTGTAATTGCCCGCACTGCCCTATATTTTTGGGCAATGTTTTGAGTTGGTTATGGTTTATATACAGTTTTTGAAGTTGGGTAAACTGTACAATATTTTCGGCGAGTTGAGTAAATTTGTTATGGTTGAGGCTTAGCTCAAGTAGGCATTCAAACGATTGGATGCCTGAAGGTAGATCAGAGAAGCTATTTTGATCTAAATTCAATAGTGTCAATTGTAATAGTTGGGCAAAGCTTTTGGGCAAGTCGCTTAACTGATTATCCTGCAAATACAGCTTCTTCAGCTGTTTGAGTTGTCCTATGCTCTCAGGTAAACTCGTCAGAAAATTATTGCAAGCGTCTATAGATTGTAGTTGAGCAAGCTCTCCTATTTGCTTAGGAAGGTGGGCTAGTTGATACTTGGGCAATTTTAAATCTTCAGTATTGAGCCTGGTGATCGCTTCTACACTTACTTCTTCCTTTGTACCAGGGCGCAACAAGGCATTCATTACCTGATACACCTCCAGGTAATGATCCAAATCAATCGCAGGCATCCCTTTGGCTACTTCCAATGCCAGGGCAACATTGACTTGATCGGTCGAGCGCAAAAGCTGTAAAAACCTTTTTTTATTATACATGAACCTGTGGCGTATAGGCAATTAATCAAGTTAAATAAGTACCTAGTTTTACACATTATACCTTTACCCCTACTATAGTAATATCATCACGCTGATCGGCATCTTCCTGATAACCGACCAATGCCTCTATTAAACTCTTGTGTTGCTGTTTGACAATAATACCCACCTGATCTGCCAATAGTTTTTTCAAGCGACTTGTTCCAAAACTTTTACGTTGAGGGTTGGGGTTATCTGCATAACCATCGGTCGTGAGGTAAAGAACATCTCCACTTTGTAATTCAAGAGTTTGCTCGGTAAAGCTTTCCCGGGCTTTTTTGCTCCACCCTCCAATCGACATTCGGTCGCCTTTGAGCTCACCAAATTTACCCCCTTTTATATAGTATAAAGGGCGTTTGGCACCAGTAAAAGTTACCTTCACGTTTTTTTCTGGCATTTGCTCTAGTTTACACAAACAAACATCCATCCCGTGGTTTAAACGGGAGTCCTGATTTTGTTTAAGCTCTTGTTGTACTTTTTCGTGCAAACGGGTTAGAATTTTGGCAGGTGAAAGAACCCTGGCTTCGTTTACTATTTCATTGAGCAAAGAGTTGCCAATCATACTCATAAAGGCACCCGGTACCCCATGCCCGGTACAATCTACCACCGCTAAAAAAACAGTTTCGTTTCTGCTGGGAGTAAGTCGTTTGGTAGTAAGCTGTATTTCTTTACCTGGCAAAGACAAATTGTCTAATTGCAAGGCGGTATTCACCTTGCTCACCCAATAAAAATCGCCCGAAACAATGTCTTTAGGTTGGTATAGCACAAAATAGTCGGCTACAAATAGCTCCTCCAGTCGTTCGTCGCGGGGCAATATGGCTTGTTGAATGACTTTGGCTGCCCGAATACTTTCGTGGGTTTGTTTACTTTGGCGCTTAAGCTTCAGATTGGTTTCAGCAATAAATTCATTTTGAGCAACGATCTCTTCTTTTTGTTGATGCAACTCTTCATTTTGGGTCATCACTTCATCGCTCTTTGCCTGTAGTTGTTGGGTACGCTCTTGCACTTTTTGTTCCAGCTTATCATTTACATCTTTTTGCATTTCCAGCATTTCGTCCTGTGCATCCTCTTTTTCTTGTTTAATAAGTCGGTAACGGTCGGCCAAAGCCAATGAAAGCAATACCACGGCAAAGATGCCCCCCATCTCACCTAACCTTCGAGTAAATACATTGGTGGGCAATACTCCAGATAGCTGCAAATTAAACAACACTACCCCCACTATAAAAACTACCCAAGCCAAAATAAAAAAACGTGCGGCAATCAAGCCTTTGCGATAACATTTTACCGATAAAAGTATTACTAGTGGCATATTCACAACTCCTAAAATAGCCAGAAACTTGATCGAAAGTGGAATGCTCACCAAGGAAATAATTGCTAAAATAACTGCTCCTCCAATTAAGCCATGCAAAACGTTGCGCCAACGTGGTAAGTATTTTTTGATTTCGAGAAATGAAATGGCATATAATAAGAAAAACAGATGAAATAAAGCACCCACAAAATTCAGAGAATAATTGCCAACTATAGGCATATTACCCCATAAATACTGAAAGGCATGTCCGTTGATGGCAGAAGAAAACAATGTGCCCAATGCTATAAAAACAGCATACAACAAATAACTACCTACTCTCAAAGAAAAGTAAATAAACAGGTTATACAATGCCATGACCAGCAGTACTCCATAGTAGAGCCCAAAAGCGAGCTGTTCTGTGTTTTGATACTCAAGAAAAGCCACTGGTTGATACACCGTAAGTGGTAACTGAAGTGTGCTGGTAGTATGTATGCGGATATAAAATGTATGTGTAGTGGTATCGATAAGCTGAATAGGTAGGACAAAGTGCCTTGACTTGACCGGACGCTGGGCAAAAGGCAGCTTGTCGCCTAACCTAATGCTTGTCCATTGACCATTTTTCTGATAATGTATATCTACAGTGTCAAGTAAAGGGTGTGCCAGCTCAAGCAACCAATCAGTTTGTTTAAGGTCCTGTTTTTTGAGTTTAAAGCGAAACCAATAGGTAGCAGGCGACAACCCAAAGTTATTTCCCTTGTGGGTCACAGGCTTAAAACGCCTTTTGCTCACCTGATCCCGGCTTAAAATGTCCTCTTTATCCTCAAAAAAATGTAGGGTTTGATTGGTCAAAAATACCTGACGCAACTCCTGGGTAAGGCGCTGGGTTGTTTGTGCCTTGGCTTGATAAGGCAAGTAACTTATACCCCATAACACCAAACAAACTTTCATAACATAGTCAAACATCTAAATCAATTTAATTAAGATAATGTACTGGTACACATTTAGCTCAAATACTCAATAAATATTCCAACGCAAGGCAAAACTACTCCAATATATTGCAGAATATTTTATCAACAAAATAAGTTTTTGTATAAAATAGCTGCAACTTGTAGTGTTTATCTTTTCAGGTAGAACACAAGACAATCTATGGATACTTGCATAGTTTTTGGAATAGAGGCTGATTATACGCTTTATCAAACCCTTGATCCTATGAAAACACTCTCTACTACTTTATTGCTAGTTTTGTTTCTAAGCATTGGCAACCTGTTTACCTCTAAATATGCCTACGCTCAAAGGCATGGCAGACAGTATTTGCACACTATATTGGGAGGTGGGTATCATCAAGTAAATGTAAAAGCCGACGGGCTTAACTATGTCATAGATCAATTTAACCAAACCCGACGTCTGACAGGAGATCAGGCAATGGCCAAAGTAGAACGCTTGACAGGGTTTTCGAGCTTTTTGGGCACTTATGGCTACCTGGGACGCACACCATTTTTGTTAGAGTTTCGCTATGGTAATGCTGGACAAACCTTAACAGCAACCGAACGTCCACCAGGGCAACCCCCTATTGACCATGAGCTGCGATTTAACATGCATAACATTCAATTAGGCTTGGGACTAATGGCTACCAGCAGCGAATACTTTGGTATAGGTATAGGCATTGCACCTGACATAGGCATCAACACCATCAATGACAAAACAGGCGCAGGCAGTGCCGAAATTGTCAACAACTTTAATTCTGGGGTATCGTTTTTTTTGCCAGTATACGCCCTGTTAGGCCCTATAATGTTAGGAGTTCGCCCTTATTATACCCTACAGTTGGGCAGTAGCGACTACACAGAACTCAACGCCTCGCTCAACCCCAGTACTTATCAGACCAACCCTGCCGATGCACAAAACAGTACGATGAATCACTTTGGAATCGAGTTTAGGGTAGGCCTACTGTTGAGCAAAAGAGAACGCAGGTAGGTGGCTTGGGGGCAAAGCAGAAGCTCAACCAAGTTAAATACGGTAGACTATTGTATATGAGCATTGTATATGTTATGTTCAATGGATAAACAGCATTATTGGACACGACAAACTATGAATGGTATGCCTTACCCTCTGGTAAATATTCACTCAGATTTTCCCATTGTTTTACTGGCAATTTCGCCTGTACTTGCTGGGTTTACCATTGCTGTAGTAGTCCTTATAACGGGGGCAGCTATTGGGTATTTTGTGCGACAAAACCAGCTTAAAACCACTCGTCAACAAGCCGTAAAAACCTTACAACACTTGCAACAAAAGCTTGCGGGTTTGAATGAAGCCCTCGTCTACCTAAACAAATACCCTGAAATAATCAACATAGAAGATAACATACACGCCTCTGATGTTTCGCAGCTTATTTCGGAGTACCTCCACTTTACCGAAGCCAATATTTTGGGTGACTCCAGCATCAATAAAGCACCTATGAGCCAAAAAGAAGCACAAGAGTTTATCAATCGGGTAAAAAACAACCTGGCTATAGTTGCTCCTATGGCCAGCAACAATGTATTGCTGGTAGAAGGGATTAAAACACTGGATGTACTACAGGAGAAAAAAAATGCGTACGCAAAACAATTACCCCAGGTAGAACAACAGATAAGTGCGCTTATAAGCACCAATACTGATTGGTGGAATGAACAAACCAGTTTTACCGGGTTTGACAACTTCATGCACTTATATACTGAGATTGATCAAGGTGTTGCCAAAGGGTGGGAATTTCTTAAAAAAAGCGGTTCGACCAAAAGTGAAGGCCAAGGCATTCGAGCCATTAATCAGGAACTGAATAAAGTATGTATTAGTTTTGAACAAATGGTGTACGAAGCTGCACAGTTGGAAAAAACAATTGGAGCATACCAAACTCGATTGGCTCAAGCTCCCCAGCAGATACAGCACCTAAACGAAGACATTGCCCAGTGGCAAGAGAGGTATGCTTATATCAACAAAAGTCGTGAACTAAAGCAAACAAAAGACCACGAACAACAAGTAAAAAAATTGGCCACAGCCGAAAAAAAAGACTGGAAAAACTTGATGCACCATGTAGACCTAGCCTTGCAAACACTACAACAAGTCAAAGATTATTTCATAGGTTTTGATCAAGCCCATATTAACTACGAACACAAGCTCGAACACACCATTCATTCGCTTGGCACGGCTATACACCAATGGCAACAAAAGCCTGTTTATACCCACTTGCCAAGCTTTGACAAGTACAGCCAATACATACAGAGTACACAGGGTGGGCTGGATTCTCTGCTGGCAAAAAAACCAGTGGTAGATTGGTTGATGGTAGAGGAAACAGCTCAGGGAACTTATTAGCCACCAAAAAGGTTTGATAATAGAGTTTGAAAATTATAAAGCTGCCCACGAAAAA
>NZ_AAWS01000063.1 GCF_000169175.1 Microscilla marina ATCC 23134 | reverse complement strand
TACTCTAGAAAATCACTGCATAACTTCAAGATGAAACTACAGACCAAGTCATGGATAAAATCATCTGGCGGTTAACCTGGACTTTGACAAACTTTCTTGCCGAAAGAGGAACCAACTTTGGACAACTACAAGCATACGTAAAACAAAATAATATACTGGATACTGATACCGAGAAAGACACTAAGAAAGTTTCGGATGTGTTTTCTCATGTAAACTTTGCAGACTACCACCTATATGAACTGACCGAGCAAGGAGCCAACTCTGAGGTTATTTTATCTCTGTTCAAACGACTTACTCAGAACACCCCCACCAACCCTGTTTGGGCAAGTTATCAAAACCACTGTGTGAGCTGTGAACTAGCTGAAAAATGTCCTATCAAGTTCAATTATGAGTTTGTGATGGAAAAGCAGGTACAAGAAAAACTCACTCACTTGCTTATCAAATGTATTGTGCAATACAAACACTTGATATCGGTAAGGGCACTACTTAATTTTTTACACGACTTAGTTGTTCCGTTAGAGCTTGCCCCACTGAGCACAGCCGAGGTATACACCAAAGTAAAACGTTATCAGGTAAAAACGTTTATCAATAATATACATCCCAACTACTTGTTTGAACATCCAGACTTATCAGCCATTTACAAACATTTACACTTGCTTGACCCAGTAAATGAACGTAAAGAAGACTTGGATCAAACCATTATTCAACTAATTACAACAGACAAAGTAAAAGATACATTTGAAAGAGAGGCAGGCTTGCCTAAGGAAAACTCTTTTTTTCATAGATTTTTAACTGAGGGGTTTCAAGATAAAACGCACAAAAAAAGTAATTACACGCTACTTATTAATCTTTTTACTCGTTGGCATTACTTCAAGACCAATCAGCAAAATGAGGTATTGGGAAATCAAATATATCAAAAATACTTACAAAGCCTTTATTACTTTAATAGTGAGGCTACCCCAGAAAGTGCTCCCTACCAACAACTATATAAAGACATAAAAGAAGCTATTTATAGGTGGAACGGCAATGCTTTTCAAGCAGACATGGTCAATGTATTTATTGGTCATAAACAAGATACATATAAGATAAGTCAGCGTCTTAAGCTTAAACCAAAGGTTCACCCTCGTGATATTTCAGTTCCTCAAAAAAACCTCAAAAAATTTAAAGACATAATTACCCTATACTATGGCGTAGAGGGCAACCCAGAAGAAAGCTTAGAGATATCAATAGATTATGAATTGTACCAACTTTTGCAAAAAGTAATCAAAGGATACCGCCCTAACAAGCTTGATAAGAGTAATCATATCAACTTTGTGCATATCGTAGATAAAATCATTGGTCTAAACAGTCAAAACACGCCACTCATATTCCATGAAAATAATGGTAAATCAAAGAATGGTTATCGTTTAAGCAAAGACGATTTTGGTAAGTACCAATTTGAAAAAATATAGCTATGGACTTTGAAATAAAAACTAAAGAATTAGAGAATAACTATCTGAAAGACAGAAAAGGAAAGAAAGAGTTTAGGCACACTACTAACAAAAATTTCAAGCTACTTCCTTTTGTAACCAACGATAGTAAAATTAGAGGAGAAAAAAACAGTGTTAAAAAAGACCTTACGGCTTTTCAGGGCATTGCTAGTGAGTGTTATCGGATGATCCATAATCAAGAAAAGCCCGATAAAAAGCTACTATATAAAGAAGAAATCATCGACAAGGTTTTAACTAAATCACAAGTAAAGGCTGAAGATAAGCCACAAATAGAAACTATACTTAATAAAGTGGCTTTTGATACTCAGGGTAACCTGTTTATATTCGATGAACGTATTTTTTCATACATCAACTTTCAAAAACCAACTGGGATTCTTGAAAATATAAGCTTGTTTTTTTACACTATATTTTTTGATGAAAAATTAAAAAGTAAAGCCTCAAAAAAAACGAGTCAAAAATCGGTAAGCAATATTTATTACCAACTTATACTGAGCAGTTTACCCGAAGTAAAATCCAATAAAAATAACCATAAAGGCTTTGATATTTATCAGAATTTTGTACCTGAAATTACAGAGATGTTCCGCCAGGATTTAGCCTTTATGTTGGAAGATAAAAGTTTTTTCATTGCTTATTTTCCTTTGCTCATTAAGTATTACTACTTTAACTATTTAAAGCAGCTCACGCTCAGCCTAAATCATTTTTTTGATGACTTTAATCAAAGTATATTTTTTACTTTGGAATGGGAAACCTTATCTAAGTCTAGAATAAGCCATCAAAATGGCTGGAGTTTATTTGAAAGCAAGGCTCGTAATATCTTTTCCTTTGTAAATTTCTTTGAGCTTATTAGTTATATTGAATACAAAGGGGAATCATTTTTTAAAGGCAACTTTCAGCAGATAAAAGTTAAAATAGAAGCACTTGATTCCGCTGAACAAACAGAACTTACCCAGAAGCTTGAAGAAATCACCCAATTCTATCAACAAAAAATGGAAGCCCATATGGATAAACCTTTTAGACCAGGGAGCAGTTGGGCAGATTTTGAACAAACATACCAGCCTCGTTATAGCCTGGCTGATGCACCTGTACACCATCACCTCCATAAGTTATGGACAGCCATTGACTATCAATTTATCCATAGTGAAAGGGATAGTCCTTATAGTAGGTATCAAGCTTGGATCACAGAATTTTGTAAGCTGAACTTTGTTCGCAACCGTGGGCGTTTGGGGCAGTCCTTAAGCCTTGACCAACACACTTTGTTGTTTATTACTAAACTTTGTCTGGGAAAACATCCAAAAATAAGGCTTAAAAATCTATGGGTTGAATATAATAAGCGAGGACTTTTTTTTGACCCAAGCAGTCAAAAAGAAATTGTTAAGTTGTTTGAAAAAATCAATCTTTTGGAGAAAAAAAGTGACAGTGGGGATGCCCAATATGTAAAGACCATACAATAAGAAGCTATGAACAAGGACTTAATTCATCAATACATTACAAGTGCAGTACTGGAACACTTTAAGACCAAAGGATTAGCACCAGGCGATAGATATAATATTTACTTCGAAAAACCTGAACAAGTACAGGGACAATTTGAAGCTTTTGACTTAGAGGCATTTGATTATACTGAGGCATCTTACAAAGTTCATTACCTGCCAATTGATAACATCAAACTCATTGTAGCTTGTAACAATGCTGAAACTACGGAAGACTTCCTAACCAAGCTCAGGAATGAAGTCAGTAAAAACGAAGGAATCTTCACTGATACGGCCATTCTGTTTATTCATAATACCCAACTAGACAGCCTTACCGGAGGAACCGAAAGTCTGTTGAAGGAAGGAATGCCTTTACACATAGATGTAATCAAGGAAACTATCAAGGAAAAAATCAAAGAAGAAAAGTTTCTAAAAGGCCATGAACGAAAAATACTCTTGAACACCTTAGAGCAACAAAAGTCTGATTTATTTGAAGATAATCATTCCCTGTTTGATTTTCGGGTATTCTTAGAAATATTTGCAGCTCAGGAAATTTCTGACACTCAATATAAATCTCTGGGCTTATTTAAAGACAACGAGCTGCATTCTATCAAAGAAGAAAAAAATATCAACAAAAGGATTCAGTCAAACCGAAGGCTCTTTGATACAGTAGACCAGACACACAAATACGGAAACCCATCGGACGATCTGGAGAAACACTTTGCATCTGCTGGGGTAAATGCCTTGAGTAAAACTGGGGAGAAAAAACAAAAAGATGGTTCTCAGGAACAACCTTGGTTTTCGGCAAACTTTGAACAGGTACATGAATGGGAAGAACAGAAAAAGAAAGGGGATAAGCCAGAGTATATTGAAACCACACTCAAGAATCAATTAATAATCTGGGAAAAGCCAGAAGGAAATACCAAGGCCAAACAACGTCAGCGCAATATCATTATATTTAACCACTTGCCTGATGCAAGCACTCCTAAAGACCCCATTGAGCTTACCTGCCAGTTTAATGTAAATCCTAAAAAAAGTGATATAAGCTGTCCTATTGATAGTAATCTAAGTGTAGAGTATGCCAATACAAAAGATAAGATTAACCTAAAGCTTGCTCCAAAAGATGCCCAGGATACTGCCTATTGTAAGGTTACTTACACTCATGTTGACAAAGTAAGCAATGACAAAACCAATTTTGAATTTCGTGTTTTTATACTCCCCCTGCCAGAACAGTTACTCAAAAGCATCAAAACGAATTATGTAATAAACATAAAAGCTAATGGACAGTTTATTGAGATCAGGACAGATAATATTGATGACGTTTTAACCTTTAACGAAGATCAGGAAGGTATAGACTCAGAGGGTTTGATAGCTGACGGAACCTATCATTTGTATGAAGACACTCGGTTAGAGTTGAAGCCTGATTCAAATTATGATGAAAGCTTTGTAAACTTTACTCTAAACTATAAAAACACGAGCATTCCATTTCGCACCAGGGTGGATTACGAAGAGCTCAGAGGTATTACAGGTCTGGAAGTATGGCAACAAAAGCGAGTGAAAAAAGATAGTTTTAAATACTCTCATGAGGTTAAAAACAACAAAGATGTTATAAAGCTCAAGCAAAAGAATAATGAATATACTGTTCGAGATGATTTCCGGCAAAGCCTGAAGCTGGAAGCAAAACTGATAAGTTTAGGGGGATGCTATTGGCAAGAGCAAAGTAGTGAACATATCAGTAAACAACACTTAGATATTGCCCCATCTGTGGCTGAGCATTTTCACTTGATTGTTAAATATTACCAAGATAACAAGCTTTTGCCTAGTTTGACTTTTTGGAATGATACGCTACGCCAACTTATCAAAGACTTTCTACACTGCTATCTCAAAGAGCTTAAAAGTATTACCAAAGGTGCTCCGCTTACCAAACAACAACAGAACCTGGAAAACATTGGAGTGATTAAAGAGCTACATGGCCAGGAAAGATTTAAATATACTCCGTTAAACCCGATCAACTTAGTTTATCAACTAGCCTTGTATGAAGAGTTGGATACGCTGGAGTTACCCAAAGAAATTGCGGGTAAATTAACCCCACTGGGTATTGTACCTTACATCTACGGGCAAGGTGAAGGTAGAAGTATTGAACTATATGCACCAATAGAACAGACCCATTCTCAGGAGTGGTTGTATTACCACAGTGCGCAAGTAGATACTTCTTCTGCCTCTAAACGCTACGCAGCCAACCTTATTAAAGACAAAATAAATGAATTTATTGCTCACTTTCACTATCTCTTTATTAAAGGCACCCACGCTCCACTAAAAATAAATTTGATTAACCTGGGTGATTGTAAAGAAGCATTTCAAGGTATTTTTAACTATTACAAATCTGTCATTCAACAATCGACAGTTTTTCCTATTGATGTATATATATACGGCTCCGACGATTATATTACCAAATTCGAAGAGTTTTCTTTTCATGATGATGTGGATGCCATTCAAGATGAGTTTGGTATTACCCTAAGAACAGAGCGTTATGATCCAGAAGATATACTCAATGTATTTAGGCAAAATGTACACTTCTATACCAAAAAACTAGATAAGGGCGTAGAATACGCTCACCTTTCTTTTTATCAGTTTAAGCCCAAGGAAATGAGAGTAGCCCATAACACGGCTACTGACGTAGCTACCGGACTCTCGCTACATGGATTGGTAAACGACATTCCTTCTGTTTTTACCAATGGCAGTTACCGCACTGGGTTTGGTTCTATGAATCTATCACTAAAGCAACTTGACCTGCTTGAAGAATTGGCAGTGTATTACAACGCGCTTATCGATGTTGCTAAATCTGACAACCCTTTTAATGTAGAGCAGGCAATATGTACGATCATCAGTGAAGAGTCTAAAAAAGACCTGGAACAACTCTACAATCACTCACAATGGATTACATTTATTGACCCAAAGGTTGACCTTAACTACTTTAAAGGGAACAAAGACATTGTAATTATTCATTACAGCGATCAGTACAGCAATACCAGTGGCTATGATGCAATTACTGTAACCCGTAAAGCAAAACAGTACCAATTTGTAATTGAGGAGTTTCTAAATAGTAAACCTAATATCGAGGTTCAAACTGCTCAGACACTTGACATCATCAACATGTTCAACGCCCTGAATGGAGACTGGTTATTACAACTGATTTCGCACTCAGAGTATTCACATTTTGACCGTGAAAAAATGAGTATTCTATCTGCGGTTAAAGTAGGTTTAGGCTTTTTATATCATGAAAACATCATCTGGGTACCCATATCACTAGAAGAGGTACTACGTGTATCAGGGGGAGCAGGCTTAAAGCAAAAAGAGGGCATATTTTCAGCTAAAAACCTTGGCTTAGAAGGAAAACATAGCGATGACTTACTTATGGTAGGCTTAGAAGAAGTAGGAGGAAAACTCTTATTTCACTTATACCCTATTGAAGTGAAAGTGGGCAAAAACTATCAGAATGTAATAGGCAAAGCTGTAGCACAAGCCCGCCACACTAAAGAAGGTATATACACTACCTTAAAGGGAGATACTTTTCAACATAAATTTTACCGTAACTTCTTTGCTAAAATGGTACTGGTTAGTGCCGAAAAAATGAAGATTTATGGTGTTTGGCCTGAAAAAAACAACGATTGGCAGAAAGTTTTAGAAGATTATCGCTACCGACTTTTAAACGATGATTTTACGATTACCAATAAACTCAAAGACTTTATTGGGGAGTACGCAGTGGTTTCATTCAAGGCAGACGTATTTGTACGTAAAGTAAGCGAACAAGGTGAAGGCCTGTTGATGGAGTTGCTAGAGTCTGATGGGTACAACTATCTTTTGGAAGCTACAGAACAAATAAAGGATAGGTACCAAAACGGAGAGTTCAAACATCAAATGCTCCACCAAAAATATCAAGTAACGCAAACAGTCTCAGACCTGCCCCCAAACTCTGAATCAGCACAAGTAGAAGTAAAAGCCAATGGTCACTCATCTGATACTCACCTTGTGATTAATGAAGAAAAGCCCTTAAACATCTTGTTTGGGCACGAAGTAAATTACCAACAAGAAGTACGCTGGTACCCTACCTCTACCGATAAAGTAATGCATACCAATACAGGGATTATAGGTACTATGGGAACTGGTAAAACTCAGTTTACAAAATCATTGATTACTCAACTGGTTCAAAACTCAACTTATAATGTCAATGAAACCCCTATTGGCATGCTCATATTTGACTACAAGGGGGATTACATCAAAGATGATTTTGTACAAGCAACCAACGCCAAAGTATTTGACCTTTTTCAATTGCCTTATAATCCGTTGGCAATTGACGTTAGTGAGAACAGTCGTCCTCTACTCCCCTTACATATTGCCAGTAACCTTAAGGAAACCATTACGACTGCTTTTAACCTTGGTATTAAGCAATCGCAAAAATTACAAGATGTAATTATGCAGTCGTATGATGCCAAGGGTATACATAAAGCCAATAAAGCTACCTGGAATAAACTCCCCCCTTCTCTAGCCGATATTTGTGAAATATACCTCAACGATGAAGATGTAAACCAAGACAGCCTTTACGCTGCATTAAAAAAACTATATGATTTTGAGATTTTTGAGCCAGATGCTTCAAAAACAAAGTCTTTATTTGACCTGATAGAAGGAGTTACAGTAATTAACCTCTCTGGGTATGATGATGGCATTCAAAATCTGGTAGTGGCCATAACCTTGAATGTTTTTTACTCTCAGATGCAAAAAAACGGGCATAGTACCATTGAGGGCAACTTAAGGGAAGTAACCAAAATGATATTGGTAGACGAAGCTGACAATTTCTTAAGTAAAAATTTCGATTCACTACGCAAAATATTGAAGGAAGGAAGAGAGTTTGGCGTAGGAACTATCTTATCTACACAGTTTTTGAATCATTTTTCCACTGGTGATAATGAATACTCTAATTACATTCTCACCTGGATTATTCATAAGGTAACTGACATCAAAATTAAAGAGATTGACAGCCTTTTTAACCTTGAAAAAGGCGCAAAGGAACGATTAATAAGCGAAATTAAAAACCTCGAAAAGCATTATAGTGTAGTGAACCTCGCTGGTTCAGAACCTATATTTATGAAAGATAGAGCTTTTTGGGAGTTGATGATAAAAAACTAGTAATATGGAAATAATCAATGCCAATCCAACAAAAGAATTTTTCATTGATATGCTCACACGGGATATTAAACTTGAGAGAGCAATCATTGATTTGATTGACAATTCAATCGATGGAGCAAGAAATACCAAGTTAGAAGAAGGTTTCAATGAATATAAAGTAACATTAACCATAAACCAAAATTATTTTGAAATTCAAGATAACTGTGGAGGCATCGCTTTGGATATAGCTTTAAATCAAGCTTTTAGATTTGGTAGACCAAGTGATGCACAAACAGTAAACCACTCAATAGGGCGATTTGGTGTTGGGATGAAAAGGGCATTATTTAAAATTGGGAACAACTTCACCATAGAGTCAAAGCATGGTGAAGATCACTTTTTGATAGAAGTAAATGTTAAGCAATGGGTAAAAGAGGAAAGTTGGGAGTTTGAATACACACCTGTAAATAGAGGAGATAAACCAGGTAAACTCACAGAAGATGGTACCTATATTAAGATTGATAATCTCCATAGTAATATAGCCAGCGAGTTTAATCTAACACATTTTATTAATCAATTGAATGCTGATATAACAAGAACCCTCAGTTATATTATTAACCAAGGTCTAACAATAATAGTTAACAATACAACTCTACAATCAGAAGAAGTGGAAATCTTGAAATCTGAAAAAATTCAACCTATAGCTAAGTCTTTAAAACTAGCAGGAGATCAAGTAACTGTTCAAATATTTGCTGGTATTGGGGAGGCCAGCCCTGAAAAAGCAGGGTGGTATATTTACTGTAATGATCGCCTTATATTAGAAAAAGATAAAACGAACCTTACAGGTTGGGAAGGAAGAATATATGATGAATCTGATACAGTCAAGTTCCATCATATATATGCAATGTTTCGAGGCATAGTATCATTTCAAGCAGATGATTCCACTCTCCTGCCTATTACCACTACAAAAACTGGTATTGATGCTAATTCTAATATATACAAAAGAGTAAAAGAAGAAATGATTTCAATGATGAAGCAAGTCATAAGCTTTTTGAAAAAGCTAAAAACAGACGAGGATAGAGAAGAAATAAAAACTGATACAGAGAAAGTCAATGTAAACAACCTTAAAGTAGAAGATTTCAAAGAAACATTTAGATACCCAGAAATACAATCAGCTAAAGCCTCCAGTAGATTTGCTAATATCAGCTACAAGAAAGAAAAGGATAAAATAGACACAGTAAAAAAAGCATTAAATATTAGTTCTAATAGGGAAGTTGGAGAAGAAACATTCGATTATTTTTATAAAATGGAGGTTGAGTAATGGGAAAAAATAGTTATGAGGTTTTTAATTATAGGTTACGCTCAGGGAAATCCATAGAACGCGATATTATTCTATCTATAATAAAGCAAGTAATTACACCTTCTCGCCTTAAAACTTATAGATATATAGGCTTGGGATCTATTTTTTACACAGATTTTAAACTATTCCATAAAGAGTTGGGTATAGATGACATGATAAGTATTGAAGCAGTAGAATATACTGAAGAAATCGAAGAGAATAGTGAAGAATTTGAAAATAGGTTTCAATTCAACATACCATTTAAATGCATAAAGCTTGAAATGGGAGCTACAACAGATGTTATACCTCGCCTAACACTGGGTGACAAAAAAAGTATTGTTTGGTTAGATTATGATGGCTCATTAGAAACTTACATGTTTGATGATATTTCTGAAATATTAAAGAAGGTTTGTAATGACAGTTTCTTTATTCTAACCTGTAATTGTTCATTACCTAAATATTTCCATGGACAAGATAGTAAGGAAGAAACACAGAAAAAGTTAAATAACTTCAAACAACACTTTGAAAACCTGTACCCTCCAGAAATAAGTCAAAAAGACTTCACAAAACTTAAGCGATGCGAACTATTAAGACAAATGTTTCATAATAAAATAAACCAAACCTTATCAAATCTAAACGGAGTAAAACTAGATACCGAAAAACAAGTATTTCAGCAACTATTTTACTTTCGTCATCAAGACAAAGCCCCTATGCTCACATTTGGCGGCCTTCTAACATCTAAACAAAAATTAAAGAAGCTAGATGAAGAGGCTAGATTTAATTTTGAATTTGTGAGTAAATGTAAAAACTTAACCAACATAGAACCACCAATAGTCACTAATAGAGAAATTGACTTAATGAATAAGAAACTTCCAGCTTCATCACAAGATGATTTTTTAAATGACAAAGACATTAGATTTATTCCTAAATCAGTAAAAGAAGCATATCTAAAGTATTACAAATACCTTCCTTTATATATGGAAACCAGAGGATTTTAACCCAACCCCAAACTCACCTCACTAATCAAAAAATCAATGCCATCCAGGTTTGGGTTAGAACTAATGCTACTATGAATCAGCTCTAACCCATGATCTATATGAAGCTTAAGGTATTTCGGGATGTCTTTATCTGTTTTATAAAGCTGATATTTTTGGCAAATAAGGGCTGTATAATACGCTTCATGTTCACCTAGTAAAATTCGCTTGCTGTATTCTTTACCTTTGGCATCAGCAATATTTTTTAAGTCAAGCTTTTTACTCTGTGCCAGAGAGTGACCTAGTGCAATCCGGGCAATGGCATTCTCTGCCCCTAAACTTAGTTTACTAGTGAGTTCTGTAATACGTGTTTTATTGGCTTCAGAAGTTTTAAGACTACTAAACATTTTGGGTAACTAGTTTTTGGGCTGTTTCAAATAATTTATTTGGCTTCACAGGCATAAACGAAGATTTCTCATCATCTTCATTTACTATCAAGTGAGTATTGTTTATATGCTCTTTTAGTAAATTATACTCAGTTTCTGTCATCTCTTTATTAAGCAATGGTAAAATAACTACTTGCTTAGAGATCGTTGGATAGAATTCTGCGATGATATTCTGAGAGTGAGCCACATCCAGTTTTTGCATTGGACTATCGATAAACACCGGAAAATCAATGTTTGATTCTTCAACCAAAGATTTTAAAATAGCAGTAGCATAGAGTTGCTGTTCCCCTTTTGATAAAGTCGTTTTTTCTATTTCTTCACCACGGTTATTATACAAATGTATATCTATAATATCATTGTCTAGTTCTACTTTCACTCGCTCCACAAAGTCTTTTTTATGCATCAAGGTTCTTAATCCCTGTAAAATATGTTGCTCCAATGACTCATGCTTTTTGTGCTTCATCTTTACAATAAATGCATTCAAGTGTTCAATTAACTTTGCGGTTTGTTTATCTTTACCTTTATACTTTTCGCCCACTTCTATTTTTCTCGTAAGGCTTTCATATAAACTTTTTTGACTATTCAGTGTACTTTCTCTTTTACTACTTTCACTGATGAGTGCCTCTATTTTATCTTCTATTTCAATCACCCGTTGTTCTAACAGGTTTTTTTCGTCTCTATGCTTTTGAATCAACACATCCTTTTCTTTACTCTCTGCATCACTCAATTGCCCGGTTACTTGAGCCACATCCTGACGGTTGCGTTTAACACGTTGCTTTAAAGCTTGAAGCTGTTTTTTATAAGAAGTTTTTAAGTTATCAATGATTGCCCTTAGTGTATACAACTCATCTTCTGAAAAACCATGCAATACTTTTACTTCATCAGTTGCTTGTTGTTCGTCAGGTTTAAAGTGTTTATCTATTAATTGTTGAAGGCTTTTTAGGTAATATTCATGCGTGGCTTTGTGAATATCTTTGTTTTTGAGTGACTTGAAGTCTTTTAGCAACTTTTTGAAGTTGTCTTGGGTAGCTGAATCCTGTACAGAGGCTTTAGACTGTTTTAGTTCTTTTACCCCTTGTTCCAACACTTCATTCAATAGTTTGAATGAGATAGCAAAAGGCGCCAACTCCATCAAATCTTTAAACTCATTTTTTATTTGCTCTCCCTCTCCCTTAAGCTGTGCTTTACGTTTACGCAAATCTTTGATCTGATCAACTGACAACCCACTTCCTTGGCGAATTAAACGCTCTTGTATTTGATCTATCTGAGTTTGGCTAATCAACTTCTCTTCTTTGAGCTTAATAACTTGTTCATCATTATATTCAATTAGCTTCTCTGCTTCTTCAATCTGTTTAGCCGTTGTTTCAAACTTCTGTTTTTCATCATCACTTGCCGAATCTCTACGAAAACGAAGTCTTAAATCCTGAAGGTTACTTTTGAGTGTTTCGTATTTATTAATCCCCAATACTTCGGAATAAGCTTTACTCAACTTTCTCTTATCATCAATGGACTTCATTTCAGCCAGTGAAACTATTTTTTCAGCATCAAAGAAGAAGAACTTGGCTATTTCTTTAGGTAAAATAAAATCGTGGATAAAAATCTCTGTACCAATATCCTTGATTAATTCATTTTCTTGCCCATCAATCAGTATTTGTAATTTATCCTCAACAGCCCCATAACTATAGCTCCTAATGATATCTATATTACTGCAAGAAACCCCTGGTATATCAATATCATTAAATGTGATTTGCACCGAATATAAACGCTCATCATTGGCATAAGCCAAGCGGTTCATGCTTGCCAACAAATATTTATGGTATCCTCCTGCCTCAATGATTTGGCGTTTAAAAATATCATCTACTTCTTGCATGAGCTTGCCATACAAGCACCAAACCAATGAAGTAAGTAAGGTAGTTTTACCATAACCGTTGCTTCCAGCTACCACAAATACATTGCGATGGCTTTGGCTTTTATAATCAAAAGTAAGTTGTTGGTCTCCCGCGTAAATTTTAAAGTTATATAGCTTTATTTTTTGGATATTCATTCTTATATGTCTAGTTTCATTTGACCATTGTCGCCCTCTTTTTTATCAAAATTAACCTCTCCATCCTGATAACCTTCTACAGCGGTTTTGGTGGGGTAAACATGTTCTTCTATAATATGTTCGAGGTCATTTTGAAGCCCTCTTTTATTTACCAGAAGTACTTTATTCTTTTGCGCCTTTAGCAAGTTGTTAATCAATTTAAACTCCCCTTCATTGTCACAAACTTCTTGTAGCAATTTCTTTTCTTTTTTTATGTTTTCATCTCCTTGGTTGAAACTGATTTGCCGATTGAAAACGTCATTGTATATATCAGAAACATTAAATTCAAAAATAAAATCTCTATGCCAGGTTACTTGAATGGCAGCCAACTCCTGATGGGTTATCAGCACCATCTCAGGCTGATCTTCTTGGATTTCTCTTTGAGCCTTAAGAACCTCCTCTAAAATGTATTTTCTCCATCTTGGCCAGTAGGGACCTGGTCCCTCTTGATTATTTCTTCTAATGGGCATTCGGTATTTCTCCAGATCATATTCTGGGTGATCCCGATCTACTGTTTTTGATAAGAAATCACGAATTTCCACCAGTGGTACCATCCAATCCTCTCCACTTTCAATTAAGCCCTCCATAGATTTGTCTCTTTTTACCACAGTACAAACCCAACAACCAAAACGACTGTTGCCACAAGAAGGAGTTGAGATATCGGTAATAATAGGACAATCACCACCACTAGAACTCATGTATAAGGTAATCAACTCTTTGTTATCACCTTCCCAAGGTGGGTTTACTGCTTGCAAATAAGTCCAAACATCCTTAGTGAGTACATCTTTGATGGGAGTAAAAGCATAGGCATTTGCCAAAGAGTGAGTTCTTAGGCGTTGCCCTTTTATTTCATGACGCTTAATATTTTTGGCTCTTTGTGAACTTTCGTCCGATCGGGTACCCAGTAGGATGATAACCTCTCCATAATTACTTATCTTATCCTTAATATATTGGGTAGTAGGGTTAATTTTGAGGCGTTCGGTACACCAACGAAAGATAGTGTTTGGGGCAGGATACCCTTTGCCAATGAGGTTTACCCAAAAACTACTTTCGAGCTTTGGAGTAGTTTGTTCTACAGTCATTGGCATGCCTTGGGCAATGCTTGCTTCCCTAATTTTTTCAAGTGTTCTCTCTACAAAACTTAAAATTTTTGGGTTTTCGACCAAAGTGTTGTTACAAATTACATGGATGGGGCGTGTGCGCAAATCTTGCGGTACATTATCTTGAATCGTTTTCCACACCAATTGCAATAGCATAGTAGAATCCTTCCCTCCGCTAAACCCTATAATCCAGGGACGGTTATTATCCTCCTCACGATACTGCTCAAGTATCTCTTTTTTTATTTGTTCAACTTGCTCTTTTATATTCATTTTTGTAGAATCGTTTTTGCTCACTAAAGTTAACAATTTTAACATTATTAACAAAATAGCATCGAAAAGACAAAATTACTACTAAAACAAACAACATCGTAAGATCGTTGCACAATTATGGAAAAAAATAATTGTCCTTTCTGTCAAGCTAATTTGAGCACCATAAAATCTCAGCAAAATGTATTTGCTATTTATGACAAGTATCCTGTTTCACCAGGGCACACACTCATTATACCAAATAGACACGTAGCTAACTTTTTTGAGCTCACCAAAGAAGAAATGAATGACTGCTGGGCATTGGCAAAAGAAATGAAACAAATATTGGCAGAAGAATACCAGCCTGACGGGTTCAACATAGGCATTAACGTGGGTGAAGCAGCAGGACAAACTATTTTTCATGTACATATCCATCTTATTCCAAGGTATAAAGATGATGTAGAAAACCCTGCTGGTGGAGTACGTTATGTCATTCCTGAAAAGGCAAACTATCTCAAGAATTTATAAAAGCCGTAGAGCTCTCAAGTTTTCAATAGCTTCCTTGAGCAACTCAATGGCTTTATTTATCTCTTCTTTAGTGGTGAATCTCCCCAAGCTAAAACGCATACAACAATAAGCATCTTGTGCTGAAAGTCCCAAGGCTATCAACACATGTGATGGTTCAACAGACGCTGAGGTACAGGCAGAGCCACTGGAGAAAGCCAAACTATCTAAATTAGCAATCAAGGCATCACTATCTACTCCTTGAAAAAAAATGTTACTAGTATTATAAAGTCGGTGTGTAGTATTACCATTAATAGTAGTATCTTCTATCTGTAGTAGATTTTGTTCTAAATAGTCTCTGAGTTCTTGAACTTGCTTCGCATCTTTTTCCATGTCTTGAAGAGCAACTTCTGCAGCTTTGCCCAAAGCTATGATGCCTGGTACATTGAGCGTACCACTTCGCATACCTTTCTCGTGCCCACCCCCATGAATAATAGCTTCTAATTTTACTCGAAAAGGCCTCCGGCTTCTAAAATATATGCCCCCAATACCTTTAGGTGCATATATCTTATGACCAGAGAAAGTCATTAAATCGATGCCTAAATCATTTACATTCACAGGTAACTTGCCGAATGCTTGGGTAGCATCAGTCATAAAAAAAGCCCCAGCCTCATGCACAATGGCTGATATTTCTTTGAGTGGTTGTATCACCCCTGTTTCGTTGTTTGCCAGCATCACTGACACTAATACAGTATCTTCTCTTACTGCCTTTTTTAGCAAGGTAAGGTCTAGCCTACCGTCAGACTGAACAGGCAAATATTCTACCTCAAAGCCTTTACTAGCCAAAAACTCATAAGTATCCAGCATCGCCTTATGCTCAGTCGCTAATGTAATGATATGTTTACCTTTTGACTTTTGTGTTTCTACCATCCCTTTTACGGCAAGGTTAATCCCTTCGGTAGCACCTGAAGTAAAGATAATCTCGCTTGGTTTTGATCCTATGAGTTTGGCTATTTGTTCTCTGGCTTGGTTTACCGCTTGGTTGGCATCTAACCCTGGTTGATGCCTACTGGCAGCATTCGCAAAATTTCGGGTAAGATAGGGCATCATTGCCTCTAAAACTCTAGGGTCTACTGGGGTAGTTGCGTTATTGTCTAAATATATAAAGTCTTGATTTTTCATTTCTTGAGTTGTTGAGTGGTAAAGCAGGCTTTACTTACCATTATTTGTTTCAATTGAGGTGTAAAAAGCTACTTTATTCATAACATTCATTACTACTCATAACCTTTTGACTTTAAGCCTGACTCAGTTTTGTATGAATCAGGCTTAAAAAAGCTTGGCATTTACAGTCTAATTTGCCATAAAATCCATGATTCTCACACTCAAACTCTCTCCTTCATAGTGAGTGGTTGCCCAAGCCCCTTCACCTGGTAGCATATCAGGCAAATAATAAAGCATCAGTACCCGTTCAAACTTTTGCTTAACCTGAGCCTTCAAATATTTTGCAATCTTTTCAAGTTCTTCTTTGGTTCGCTTTTTTTCCAGACGAATGTTGATTGTATGCTTGTAATTTGCCATAGAGGTTTGATTAATAATAGAAAACCCAGCTGGTTTCTCCAGGGGAACCACTGTTTCTTCTTTTTCAGAAACGGTTGATTTTTCAGGTGCCTTCTCCATAGGTTTTTCTTCTTTTTTTACTTGTCGAGTAACCTCTTGCTTTCTTTCATTCCACTTGCGGGTAGCTTCATCCTCCTTGTTTTTCTCTTCTTCTGGGATAAACGGTGACACAATAAGGCTAAATATCACAAGTACAACTAATGCTTTTTGCCAGGTTTTGAGTTGGTTAAAGGCGTTTTTGATTGTTTCAGAAACTGTCATATTTGATTGTTTTGTAAAGTTATAAATCACTGATAAACAAAAATATTCAAAAACATCTTAGCCGCCCAAAAAACCACCCACTCTTTCTCCTCGTTTCCCTACGATTCCCCACTATGATTGTTTATACTTGCACTACACAATTACAAATAAAAAAGCCCCGCCAAAGTGCCTTTTAGTTTGGAGACCGAAAGCACTCAACACGGGGTTCCTATAAAGTAGAAACAATATGCAAAACTCAACAATTTACACAAGAAACCCAAACCAGATGTTGGGTTTGTGGGTAGAGGATGTCACTTATCCGGCATTGGGTGTAGGGCAGGTACAAAGCTATGACCCTCATCGCCAGTCATGCATCGTAGAACACTGGCAAAAGTCTGTGCTCAATCACCTGAGTTTTAACGGGATACTCTACCCTTACCACCGTTTGCGTCACGCGCAGTACCATTATGTGGGGCGGCATGGCAACACGCTTTATTATGTGCACCACGGCACCGTTTGGCGCATGGACTTTGAACCCACGCCTGGTATTTGGTCAGTGGCAGATTTTGCCGGGGCGGGCACTTCTTTTTATGAGCGAAGGGCGTATATGGAAGCCATGCACCTGGAGGGCTGGGGCGATGAGCTTACCCACGACGAAGCCGAAATGCTCCTGGGTTACTGGCAATACAGCGGTGAACTGGAAGGCTTGATTCCTTACTTGATTCCTTGTGAACACCACGAACGCAGCAGTCTGGGTCAGTACCTGAATGAGCTCCGGCAAGTGTATGCCATGGCAGTGGTATAAGGCCATTTACCTTCTCCCTGACAAGCAACCTTGTCGGGGAGTTTTTTTTAACACAACAACAACAACAACTTACTTATCTATACTCCCATGAAAACAAGCGAACAAACTACCCTGACAAAAAAAGCAACTACAATTAAAGAACTGAATCCTGCCCACCTTCCCACTTTTGAAGGTTTCTTTTACCCCGCCAGCATCTGGCTGGACAAGCACCTCAACCCGGTGGCAAAAAACCTGCTCGTAGAAATTTCTTTGCTGCAACAAAAGCCTTTGGGCTGCATTGCCTCTAACGAGCATTTTGCGGCTACCCTTAATATTAGCAAGCGTTCGGCGGCCAGGTATATTTCGGAGCTTGTCAAAGATAACTACCTGATTTTGTCAGGATTTAACGGACACCACCGCCAGCTTCGGGTCAATTTTGCCCGGCTGGAACCTCGACAAATTGGCAAGGTTGAGGGACAAACTGGCATGGTTCAAGGACAATTTGGCGAGGTTCAAACCGCACAACCATGCCAAAAAGAGCCAGCAACCATGCCAATTTGTCCACATAGTAGTATCAGTAATGAGTCAACTAACAATATCTCTATAGAAGAGAAAGGGTTGCTTAAAAAAGAAAAAGCGACTATACCACCCAAAAAGAAACAGACGCCTAAAACGGCAGAAGTTAAGGTAGTCAAAAAGCCAACGCCTAAAAAAACAAGCCTTGCCTTAGAAGTCAAGCTGCCTTTTGCTTCGGATACTTTCAAGCAGGCCTGGGACGATTGGCTGAGGTACCGCACGGAGATCAAAAAGCCCTACAAATCGGCACTCAGTGTACAAGGTATTTTGGATAAGCTGGCGGGGTTTGAAGAAGCCTTTGCCCTGGAACTCATCGGGAAGTCGATTGCCAATGGCTGGCAGGGTTTGGTGTTTGCCAAAACGGGCGAACAATACCAGGAGTGGCTGACCACTAAAAAGAAAGCAAGCCAGGGCACAGGCACCCGCGCCCAACCTCAGCCCAACCTGATGAGCCTTACCCGTCAAACCACTGGCGTATGCCACCAATTATCGGCACTCGAAGCTCAGCGGGAACAGTTCAAAGATTACCCCGCCCACACGCTGGCCGTGGTTCACGGGCAACTGCAAGACTTATGGCGCAAAGCCCAACGCCTGCAAATGTTTGGCAGCGAAATTTATAGAATTACTGCCTTGGGCAACGAAGTAAAACAACTGATCAATCAACACAAATCAAATTAAAAACTAATGGAAGACTTAATGAACGAGATTACCCTTTACCTACAAAGCCACCAGGCCTTTCCGGTAGACTTTGATGCCTTTTGGCAATGGTGTGGCTTTGCCAGAAAAGACTCAGCAAAAAGGACGCTGGAAAATAATTTTACAAAAGATGTAGACTTCAACCTCCACAACGTGGTGGAGGTTCGAAAAGAAGGTAAGCGAAAAGTAAAGCGGCAAGTAGAGCAGATCACTCTAACCATCGACTGCGCCAAGTCTTTTGCCATGCTTGCCCAAACCGAAAAAGGGCGCGAAGTAAGGTTGTATTTTTTGGAATGCGAAAAACGATTGAAGGCGCTTACCAAAGGCAAGAACAAACTTCAAATCCTCAAAGAAAGCGTAGAAACCCTGATCGATCACGAGGAACGGATCAGCGATTTGGAACAAGAACGAGCAGATGCGAAGGCTTATTTAGCGGCAATCAACAAAGACCCTTCACAAGCACTTTTTGTGGATACCCGCCGTGCCTTTGACCACATCATCAAGTCTTATGCGCTCGCCAAAGGAATACCACCCCAGGAAGTGTATGCTACTTTTTACCGCCAGTTTTCCGTGCGTTATCAACTGCAAGTGTACCACCTTGCCCAAAGAGCCGATAAAACCCCCATTGCCTGGATAGAAAGCCGGGGCTACATCACCCAGGCGTATGACTTGGCGATAGAGTTATTTGTGGAGTAACAAGGGGCGAAAGCCTCTATTCTTTTATATTTAGGCTTTCCACCTTGTTTTGTTTTGAAAAGGTTTTTATCTTTAGTAGCAGAGAATAATAGCATGATGAATAATATTGAAAAGCTTTATAATAACAAGGTTATATTAGCCATCGTAGTTGGTGGGTTAGTTGTATTAATAAGTAAACCTTTTTTTCCAAAGTTTGCACAAGTAGTTGAATCTTTTTTGATACCAGCATTTATTGTGATAGTGTGCTTTGAAATACTTATTATTAGAATAAACCTTTCCTCAGACTTTGAGAAGGTTATAAAAAAAATAGAATTACTTGAAGACTACAAAAAATCTGAATTTGACGAAATAATAAAAAAAACTCAATCAATTAAAGATCAGATACAATTAGGCTATCAATTCAAAGCGTTCGACTCTGGGGAACAATTTGATGATTATTTAAACTTTCGGGTAAACCAAGCTAAAGTTATAAAGGTAATACACCTTAATTCATTTCCATCATCATCTACAGATCAGTCATATGAAAAACGAAGTTATAATAATATCATTGAGGGATTTCTAAAATCTAAAAAGACATTTCATAGAATTTACTGCAAATCTGACAACCCCAATATACAAGATTGGATTAGGTCTGACTTACAAAAATATGAGCATCTAAACCACCTTATTTATTACCTTGATAAAATAGAGCTAACAAACATCCGAACTATTTCTGTAATGATAATTGATGAAGAGGAAGTATGCCTTGGAGGTGGTTATAAAACTAGTTATAAACACCCTACAATAGCGATAAAAAACAAGGAAATAGTTCAGTTTTACACTGACTATTTTAACTACCTATTAAGTGCATCAATTCAAATAAGTTCGGGCGATAATGTTGACTGGGAGTTATTCAATAAAATATCGAGTTAAATAAAAAACTATATCCAGTAAAATTCTTATAAAACTCCATTCCATCCCCCAAATCCACACTCTCATAAACCCCGTTTTTTTTATCTCTCCATTCCTTGCTTAATAGCCGCTCAAACCAAACAAGGAGAAAAAATCAATGGCTTTAAGATACACAGGTGATTGCCACGTGGTGGGCAGTCGCGCCGAAATACTGGACTTGAAAAATGGCACCAACGCCACGGGCAGTAACCCCGATATGCGCACCTTGGCTTCTGGGCTACTGACCACCGTGACCGATGCCACGGGTGGGGCAGTACAACTCGCTGCGGTGAGTACTTCACAGTTTGCCGCGCTTGCTGCCCAGGAAGATGGAGATGCCCCTTGGAAACCGATTACATACAACATTGACACCGATACGGCTACTGCACTGAGCTAGACAAAACTGCATGGAAGAATACAAATATTTTAACATTCAGAACGCCGCAGGAGAGGTTGCTCATATTTTGCTGTATGACAAAATCGGGGTAGATGAAGAAGGCAAAGGTATCTCCGGACGACGCTTTGCCGAAGAACTGTTTCGGTTAACGAAACGCTTTCGCCGCATCAATGTGCGCATCAACTCACCGGGGGGCAAAATCACTGACGGCTTGTCTATTTGTGCCGCCATTCTCAACATCAACCAAAGTACGCCTAATGTGCGCATTGATACTTATGTAGACGGGCTTGCCCTCAGCATTGCGGGGCTGATTGCGGTATGCGGCAAAAAAGTGGGCATGTGCAATTTTGCCAAACTAATGCTTCACAACCCTTTTATTGGGGGTAAAAATGGTACTCAAAATGGCGGGATAGAGCAACACGAGACCTTGATGCAGGTCAAAGAAATGTTGCTCACCCTGCTGGCTACCCGCACCGGACAAAAGGTAGAAGATTTATCGCTCATGATGAACCAAACTACCTGGTTAAGTGCAGCCGAAGCAAAACGCCAGGGCTTTGTGGATGAGGTATTTGAGCACCCCAGAAAGAAAAGCATGGCGCCATCTTTGGCAGCGGCCGGCAACGATGCGGCAAGCCTCTTTGATATTTTCAATGAGTACCCCTTTGAAATTTCACCCAAACCAACAACACCTAAAATTCAAAACACCACCATGGATTTAACCCCTGAACAAGCCGAGCAGCTCCGGAACGAGGTGCAAGGCTATAAAGGCGACCTGACCGCTGTGCTCAATGCCTGTGGGCTACCCACCGATGCGGGACGTGACGGCATTCTTGGACATGTCGAAGGGCTCAGAAATGAGATCAAACGCCTTAAATCGCTTGACCTCAAAATTGAGAGCTACAAAACCAATGTCGAAAACCTGGAAAACGAAAAGAAAAGGTTACACGATGAGGTAGCCGAAATGAAAAAACACGAGGCCATTGCCTTGGTAGAAAATGCCATCAAAGAAGGGAAAATTGCCCCGGTAAAAAAGGAAAAATGGCTTAACCACGCCTATGACAACTATGACATGGTGCGTGATACGCTTGCCGATATGCCTACCCACCCTAACCTAGTCAGTAAGATCAAGGCTATGGGTACAAGTAGCCACGAAGCTGGAGCAAACGCTGGTTTTGAGGAGTTGAGCTTCAGCGAACTCTCCAACCAGTTTCCCGAAAAGCTGATGCTCATTAAAGAAGAAAACCCGGTGCTTTACAAAGAGCTGTTCCGCAAAGAATACGGTACCGAGCCAGTGCTTTAAGCTAGTTTTTTAGTCGGGAGTCAGGAGTCAGGAGCTTTTTCAATTTTTCAGCCTTCCGATTATTTCAAAACATTTACACTAAATATTAAAAAAAATCATGGCAGGAGTTCATAAGGAAATCTGGACGGGCGAGGTAATTCGCAAGTTCAGAAAAGACACCTCATTTATGAATCGCATTCCAGATCGCAGCGATCTGGTCAATAACAAAGTAATTCACCTCACCGAATTGGGGGCTGACCCCAAAGTACTCATCAATAACAGTACTTACCCTATTGCCACAGTAAACGACGTGGACTCGGATGTGGCCATTAGCCTGGACAAGTTTGACACCGAAAACACCTCGGTATCGGACGACACCCTATACGCCATTTCGATTGATAAAATGGGCGAAACCACCACCAAGCACACCGAATCGATGCGTGAGGCAACGGGCGACAAGGCCATTCACGCTTTTGCCCCGGCAAGCAATACCGCGCGCACTCCGGTGATTGTGACCAGTGGCGAAGCGGTGAGCGAAGATGGGATTACCCGGAACCGTATGGTGCCCGGCGATGTGGCTCACCTCAAACGCCGTTGGGACGATGCCAACGTACCCAAACAAGGCCGAGAGTTGATTCTTTCGCCTGCCCACGTCCAGGATTTGATTACTACCCACGAAAGCTTTCGTGACCAATACGCAAACATTCGCGAGGGGCAACCCCTGCGTTTGTATGGCTTTATGATCGGCGAATACACCTCTTTGCCTTATTATGCCACCAGCGGAATCAAGAAAGCTTTTGGCAGTCTGTATAACCCTGGCACCGACCGCATTGCCAGCGTAGGTTTTGTAAACTCGGAGATGTTTAAGGCACGCGACCGGGAGGTAAAAATGTACTGGCAGCGCTCTGAAAACAACCCTCGTTTGCGCCAACACGAAGTAGGCTTCCGCCTGTACTTTGTGGCGTTGCCCAAAGCCAACCGTGCGGTAGGGGCAATTGTGGGGTAAAAATCAATTGTTGTTGCTACGCTCATTGTTCCATTTTAAATGGTTTTATGGCTCTATGGTTTTATGGTTGGGCGAAGCCATTCTACTGCGCTTTGCGAACAATTCAACAGCCCCAACAATTCAACAATTTTTTTAAAAAACTTAAACAATGACACAAATCAAACAATACAACAAAGAAGAGCTTCGGGAAATGTTGCCCGAAGCCTTTCAACGCTACCGTGATCAGGCAACCTTGCTGGTACTCTCGGACACCAACATTTTTGCCGATGACCCTGGCGGGCGAAGCCTGGCCGTCAAACATTCGCATAAGTTCCACGCCCGCATTTTTCGGTTTCAAAACCCCGAATATGCCGAAGGCCGCCAGGAACAAGCCTTTGGAGTGATAGAAGATGTAGAGGAAGAAGCAACCCTTGGGGCAAAAAAAGCTTCGGCGAAAGCCACTGCTAAAAAAGTAGTGGAGAGTGAGCCCATCGTTGAGGCTGATAAGGATGACATCTCGGCAAATCTCACAGAGCAGGTAAAAGCAGAGGAAAAGGCAGCGGAGGCTAAAAAAGCGACAACGACGGTACGCAAAAGTGGTACGGCTGGAGTGAAAGCGAAGAAGTAGAATTAGTCCAGAGTTGAGAGTTGGTAGACGGGAGTTTCTACAGCCATTAGCTTTTAGCTTGAGGCTGTTTTTTAAGCATTTAACCAACCTTATAGCACGTTGATTTTAGATGGGTATAAAGTTCACAGGTTGAAGCTTAATCACTTTTGCAAATCTAATAAGACTGCATTACTAACTATCGTCTCCCGACTCCCGACTACCAACTATTGACTAACCAACTAAAAACTATGAGTAATTTACCAGACGTTTCGATCAATTATCTGGATGGGCAACTCGGCGGGGCGGGCTTTAGCAACGACGGAGTGGCAGCCATGCTGCTTTCGGGCGTTGCCGTGCCCCTTTCCGGGGATGCAGGTTTTGACTTGGGGGTGGTCATTGGTCCCTTTTTCGGAATCAAAGATGTGCAGAAAAAAGGCATTACTGCCGAGTATGACACCAGTAATTCGCTGAAAGTATACGCTCACTGTGTAGACTTTTACCGTCAGGCGGGCGAAGGGGCAGAACTCTATTTGATGCTTGCCCCCAAAACTGTAACGATGGCAGAAATGCTGGACACCGCAGGCAACTATGCCCCTGATTTGCTCAACCAAAAGCAGGGCAACATCAAGCTATTGGGAGTGGGCAGGGTGCCCGATGTGGCGTATAATGCTTCCCCAACAGAAGAACTAGACCCCGATGTGCTCGCAGCTTTGGCAAACGCCCAAATACTTATCAACGCTCAACAGACATTGCACCAACCTGTGCAGATCATCATAGAAGGGCGCGACTTTCAAGGGGATGCCTCAGCGGTGAGTAATTTACGCACTCAAACCGCCAATCGGGTCTCAGTGTGTTTGGGTTGGCACGACGAAAGCTACGAAGGCAGTTGGCTGGGTTTGGTACTGGGAAAGGTAGCCGGGGTACCCGTGCAACGTAGCGTTGGGCGGGTAAAAGACGGCGACTTGGGCATTCAGCAGGCGTATATTGTCACGGCTGCCACGCCAAAAAAAACGGTAGAACAGTACGGGCAGGGCAACCTCAACTTGTTGCACCAACGCGGCTATATTGTGCCCCGCAGTTTTGCCAACCGAGCGGGTTATTACCTCAACGGTGACCCGGTAGCCATTGCGCTCACCACCGACTACAACAGCATTAGCAGAGGCAGGGTAGCCGATAAAGTGGCACGTATTGCCTACAATGTGTATGTGCAGGAGCTATTGGACGATTTTCAGCTGGAACAAGGCAAGCTACCTGTGGCCAAGGTAAAAGCGTTTGAGCAGGACATCAAAAAAGCCCTCGATTTGCAAATGACCAACAACGGAGAGGTGTCTTCGGTTACTCCTTTGATTGACCCCGACCAGGATGTGATTGCTACTGCCGAGCTCAAAGTAAAAATTGACATTGAACCCGTAGGAATGGCGCAAAAAATCACCATTGACCTGGGGTTTGTAAATCCATCATCATAAGTAGCCACAAGCGATTAGGTTCAAGTAGCAAGTGCGAATATGCCACTGATAATTAGCTACACAGAACTTGAACTTCGTTCTGTGGTTTTGTATGGATGCTTAAACAATTTAAAGATTTAAAAAATGGCGAATAACTCCTCACAACTCCCCTTTGAGATAGGTTGGGAAGATGTAACGATCACCCTGTTTGGACGAATTGTAGACGGCTTTAGGGGCTTTAAGTACAAGGTGTCAAAAAGCAAGGCAAACATCCATGGGCGGGGCAAAGACCCTATTGCCCGTGCCAAGGGAAAAAAAGAATACGAGGGCAGCATCAAGTTGTTGTTTCGGGAAGTGATTGCCCTGGAAAAGGCAGCGATCCAGAACGGTGGAGCTGACCTGACCGACCTCGATCCTTTTGATATTACCCTGGTATATGCCGAGAATGGGCTGGTAGTCACCCACATCCTGAATAATGTAGAAGTAACTGAGTATGAACTTACAATGGAACAAGGCGATGACTTTATGGAGGTAGAACTGCCCATTAGTATTGGGAAAATTAGCAGACAGTAACAGGGTTATATTATTGTGCTGCTCTGATTGTTAAATTGTTTTATGGTTTTATGGTTGGGCGAAGCCATTCTGAGTCGCTTTGCGAACAATTTTAACAATTGAACAATCAGCCGAAAGGCGAAACAATTGTAATAACCCCAGCATTTTTTTTAACAATCTTTTTTTAAAAACATGACACAGATACAAGAAAACACCACCCCCGAATTTTTCACCCACGGGGAGCAAAAGTACCGTACCACCCCACCTACTGTAGAAGAAGAAGCACAATGGAAGACCACCTTTGGGGAGGTGCTGGCCGCCAACGATGGCGAAGGACACAAGCTTTGGTTGCGCCGTCCCGATTTGCCCATTATGCGGGTGGCCATTGCCCAGTTTCGCAAAGGCAAAACCACCATCGACTTTGAAGATTTGCTCTTTAAGAGCTGTTGGTTGGCGGGCAATGAAGCCTGGCTTGTGAGCGAAGATTTGTATGAGGCGGCATTGAACGAGTTTGAGCCTTGGGTAGAAATACCTGATGTAGAAACCCGTTTTTTGGCAGATGAGAATCTCTACGAACTGAAGGTGAAAGGCTTTGTGGGCAAGGTGGCAAAGCCTAGCCGCAAGCAACGCAAACAAGCCGAAAAACGCAACACCGCCAACAAACCTTTTGGCACCGAAATGCATTTGCTGGAAATGATCTGGAGGGAAGGTGACTTAAACGAGCTCCGCCAGGACGACTTTGCCTATATGGGTATGCTGGCTGCCATTCAGGAACTCAAAACCCAGAAAATAGTTGAGCTGGTAAAAAAGTAGCCGAGTACCGCATCAAAGGCGACAAAGTGGATATGGAACAATGGGAAGCCATCCACGAGGGCTTTTTGCGGTACTACTTTTCTTTGAGCAGCGCCGAGATAGATTCACTTTCAGACGACGAGTTTGCCCGGCAAATTGCCCTGCTGGAATACATTAGAGACGAAGAACGCAAACAAACGGCGGTAAGTGGGTTAGTCGGGAGTCTATAGTCGGTAGCTTCTAAAGCCTCAAGTCCTTAGATGCCGATGAATATCGGTGCCATTAGCTTGAGGCTGTGTTATAGGCAACTAACCAATTTTATAGCACGTTGATTTTTAACCATTTATAAAATTGGTGAATAGTAGGCAAGTGTTTCAAGTTTAAGATTACTTGTGACTCGCTGCTTGTTTCTTGAAACTGTAGAGGCTCCCGACTACCAACTCCTAACTCCCGACTAAATGACCTACGACTTAAATCAATTGTACCAAAGAGCCTTCGGGCGATTTATTGTGTATCCAGGGCTCACCAAACCCGGCAAGTTGCTGGATAGTTATGCTCCTTCGGCATTTTTGGGCAAGGGCAAAAAACAAAGCTTGTTGAGTACCCCTATTATGATGCCGCTGAAGCTGGATGACTACGCTTTTCCCCTGGAGCCGCTCATAGAGGTAAGTACCTCTAAGTCCATTGTGATCAATCAAATGGTGAACGCCGAAACCAATGTACTAGAGGATATGGGGCTGGACAATTTTAAGCTGACCATTCGGGGCTTTTTGGTAAGTGAGCAGCCAGGCAGTGCTCCCCTGGACGAGCTGCGTAAATTGATGAAGCTGATAAAAAAACGGAGCAGTCTCAAGGTAAACAATGAACTCCTGAGCGCCTTTGGCATCCGGGAACTTGCCATCCTATCGGCGCGCTTTGGCGACCCCGAAGGAGGCATTGAGTTTAAGCCCTACACCTTGGAATGCATTTCAGACGAAGCGGTGGAGTTGAGGCTTAATCAGGACAAAGCGGCTCCTTTTACTGATACCAGTCAGCTTCCCGAAGATTCAAGGTAAACCATACAAACAACTTTTATTTATGAGACACGCTAGTCTCTTTAGTGGTTTAGGCGGCTTCGATTTAGCCGCCCAAAGAATGGGCTGGACAAATGTTTTCACCGTCGAAAACAACCCCTTTTGCCAAACCATTCTCCGCCACTATTGGCCAGACACTATTCACTATGAAGACATCAGACAAACCGACTTTACCCCCCACTACGGACAAATCGACCTCCTTACCGGAGGGTTTCCCTGCCAACCGTTTAGCCAGGCCGGAAAACGCAGAGGAGCTGCTGACGACCGTTACCTCTGGCCGGAAATGCTTCGCGCTATACGAGAAATCAGACCCACTTGGGTGCTGGGTGAAAATGTTAATGGAATCGCCTCGATGGTACTCCAGCCGCGTGTTGCTCACTTGGAAAGCGGGGCCAATGCTAAGGGCGAAACAATACACCGAACAATGGAAGCCGAAGCCGTTATCCACCGAATATGTGAAGACTTCGAAGCCCTCGGCTATAGCGTCCAACCAATGGTTATTCCGGCTTGTGCCGTCGAAGCGCCCCACCGAAGAGACCGGGTCTGGTTTTTGGCCTACACCCACCGTAGTGCAGTACGATCATCCCGAAAGAGTAGCCCGCCTGAAGGCAATGGGAGCCAAAACCATGACAAGCCGAATAGCAGGCAAACTACGCCCCAACAGTATACTAGACTATGCCATGTTTCATTCGCTGCTGCCTACCCCCACTACCCAGGAACCGGGCAGCCCTTGCCAGCTCACCCCCAACGGGCGGCGCCAAAGCAAAGACGGCAAAAACAGCTACAGTTTGAATCTGGGCAGGATGGCAGCCATGAAACTATTGCCCGTTGCAAAAAACCTAAATGGCAATATACCTACCCCGCCCCAAGGCAAGACTACAGGTTCCGCCCCGATTGGCAAACTCAATCCCCGGTTTGTGGCGGAGATGATGGGTTTCCCGCCCCTGTGGACGGAATTACCATTCCTCGCCTCCGAAACGAATCGATCAAAGGCTACGGAAACGCGGTAGTAGTACCACTGGTGGTGGAGATTTTTCGGGGGATTGAGGGGGTGAAAAACACATTATAAACACACCCCATGAGCTGCCTGAGTACTTGATGGGGTGTTGGCATTTTGTAAACTTATTTACAAATCGTAAACTTTCAAAGCAGCACCATTTATACAAACCCAAATAAGGTCATTCTCTTCTTTACAAAAAAAGCAAAACCTACGCCTGACATATTATGGCACAGAAAGGCTTAAATTTTATGTCTCAATGAGTTATTTTTGAACTCTTAACCCTTTTTCCTTTCCACAAAAGACCTTCATCCTTGTCCAAACTATAGCCAAATGGCGATATTTGCCTCTATATTTATTTTTTTCATTAAAAAAGTATCCAAATCAACGCTATGATTTGGGTATAGATTGTTAGAAAGCTTTTCACTTAAATCCGAATTTGTAAATTCAATTTCCATGCGATTAATCCAAAAACAATTACCTTGGCTGTTGTCAGCTTTATTTTTGTTCACCGTTGGTTGTAAGAAAAAAGAGGAAGACCCTCAACAGCCTGCCCAAACCAGCCTGAGCACTTTTATTCCTACTTCGGTAGATTTTACTTCGGTGACCCTCAAAGGGAGCATTTCGACAGTGGGCGAAGGAGGCATTACCGACCACGGTTTTGTCTGGGGCGAAACCACCAGCCCCGACCTCAACTCGGCGGGCAAACATTCACTGGGAGCAAAAACCGAAGCAGGAGCATTCGAACACCCCGTGACTGGGCTCACCGCGGGCAAAACCTACCACGTACGCGCCTACGCCACCGATGCCCAAGGAACAATGTATGGCGAAGATAAAACCTTTAGCACTACTAACAGCCCCACTATTACCGAGTTTACCCCCACCGAAGCAGGTCAAGGCGATACCGTGACCATCAAGGGTACCAACTTTAACGCCACCACCGCCGAAACAAGCATTAAATTTGGTACCACCGCCGCCGCCATCATTATTAGTGTAAGCGAAACCGAAATAAAAGTAGTAGTGCCTAGCGGAGTAACCGAAGGCGCCAACAAAATTACCGCAACCATTAAAGGGTTAGATGCCGCTTCTACCATTGATTTTATTTACTTAGGCGGACTTTGGACAAAGAAGAAAGATTTTGGGGGTGGAGAGAGAATGTTTTCAGTGGGATTTAGTATAGGTGATAAAGGTTATATTTGCTTAGGGCGTGGCGAAGATCGTGCAACAACGACCAAAAATGACTTATGGGAATACAATGCTACGAGTGATACTTGGACACAAAAAGCCAATTATTCTGGTGGCAAACGTTCTTCCTCAATTGCTTTTGTTATTAATCAAATTGCTTTTGTAGGTCTAGGTATTGATGAAAATACAACAAGTAAAAAAGATGTTTGGCAATACAACCCTACGACTAATCAATGGAGTCAAATTGATGATTTTATAGGAGATAACTCTCTTAAGAAAAAGTTTTCTTTTTCTGTAGGAGGAAAAGGCTATGTGTGTGTACGAGGGTTAACTGACTTGTGGGAAATAGATACAGGGGTTTGGTCAAAGAAAAATGCTATACCGACCACAAATGTGAGTAATGTGTTTGTTATCAATGATGTGGCTTATTTAGCAAGTGCATTTGATAAGAAACTATGGAAGTATAATGCTGTAGCAGACACCTGGACTGCATTGAAAGAATTTCCAGCCAATATATCACTAGGTGGGATTGTGTTAAATGGTAAAGCTTATTTTGCTTCCTCATCTGATGATGGTTACGTATTTTGGGAGTATACCCCCACCACTGATTCTTGGGCGAAAAAACAAGGTTTGGCAAGCCGAGTAAGTACTCCAAGCTATTCAGAAGCTTTTGCCGTGGGAGATAAAATTTATATCAGAGAAGGAGGAACCGCAAGGACTTCGGTATGGGAGTTTGACCCTACCAAATAAAAATATTTAGAAGCAAAAAGCCAGCATTTGGTGCTGGCTTTGGCTTTTTCTTCTTTGATCAAACGATACAATGATTACCTATTTTAATCCATCATGAAACTTATAACAACTATTACATTCAGGCATTTTATTTTATTCTTTATACTCTCAGTGGGCATTCATTTGACTGCCCAGGCACAACTGGCGGGTAACATTACCGTTTTTTCCAGTGGCATCGGCAGCCCGGAAACCTATACTATAGTATTCAATGGGCAAAACAAATTACCCGGCGTTTCCAAAGACCACACGTACGATGACCCTAACATCATAGATGGAGGTTGTTTTTATGCTGCCGAAATAACGACTCTTTCCGATTACGATGCTGGAGTGCTTCATAACCAAACCGTGGTGCCTGTCCCGGTAAACTCGTGTAGTAATCGGGTCTTTGCCTTTAGGTGGACGCCTTTAAGTATGCATACTCCTCGGACTGATAACAGTACGATATGCGCTGGTGCCAGTTTCACTCTGTGGGTTCCTAAGCACAACAACGACAGAATTGACCAATACCATTGGCAACAATCTACCGATGGAGGGGCTACCTGGACAGATGCTACCCACACCAGCGGAGGGACGGCTTATACCACCAGCCCTTCCTTAGTGGTCAATGCTCCCAAAGTGGTGAGTGCACAAAATATGCTGTACCGGGCAAGGGGCTTGCGTTATGGCAAGTTGGTAGCGCCTGCGGGTGGGGCACTGCCCGTTTATATCTTTTCTGCGCCACCCGATGCATACAAAGATAACCTGGGCAACCATATATTCTACCAAGACAATACCTGGAGAACAAAAGACATTATACCAATTACAATAGGAGGGGTATTAAAAGGCAATATTGAAGTCACTCACCTTGTTTGTCGGAATGAATTCAAAGCAAAGGTTGCTGTCAAATTTAATGAAAATATTGCAGGGAATTATTACTATAGCCTAGCTCCTGAAATGACTTTGTCAGGTACCATCCCGGATGGAGCGTGGAATATCCCCAACCCATCCCAAACCAGTACTTTCCCTGATGATGCGTTTGGTAGCCCCGGAGATGTATTAGGTGCCGGAGAGTATACTTTAATGATAGAGGCAGTAGATAGAAGCCAGAGTCCTGCACTTAGAAATTGCCTGGAAAGGTATTTTATTAGAGTCAAATCCCCCAGCTTGGTCACCCTCACCGAGCAAACCGCCCAAAGACGCAACCCCAGCTGCATTGGTGCGGCCGATGGACAAATTGTACTCACCGCAGGTGGAGGAGCTGCAGCGCAGTCCAGTACTTACAAATATACTATTCTCAAATACCGCAATGGTGCCCTAACGGAAACCCGCCCCAATTTGTCGCCGGGACCCCATACCTTTGGGGGGTTGGATGCCGCAGGCTACCATTTTGAAATTAGAGAATCCGGTTGTGGCGCCAGCACTTTGGTTACTTTGCCCAACCCTGGGGTCATTACCTTGTCCAATCCGCCCACTACGGTGGCTACTTCGACAGTTTCGGCACCCATTATTTGTGAAGGTGGCACGGGCAGCATTCGAGTGAGTTTTACCCAAGGCAACGCGAGTGGCACCTATACTATAGAAGCCTACAAAGATGGAGCTGCCGCCGCCCATGCCACCGCCAACGGCATTACCCACGCTTCGGGCGGACATACCTTTACGGGCTTGCCCGCGGGCGGCTATACTTTTAAGGTGAAGCACTCTTGCAGTAGCGGAGGCAACTATGACATTACCACTCCTCAAACCCTGACTAATCTGGTGCCTGTAGCGGGTACCCTGGCGGGCATTCCACAAACGGGCAGCACCCACGCCATTTCCTGTAAAGGAGGCACCGATGGCAAGTTGGGGGTGAAAGTTACTGCAGGCAACACCATTGCCCCTAATACGGCTTATACTTTGGTGCTCAAGCAAGGCGGAACAGTGGTAAATACCCCGGCTTTTGTGGGTTTTGGTACCACCTCGCTTAGCGGGGTCACTGTAGGCGATTCGGTGGTATTTACTGGGCTTTCTGAGGCGAACTACAGCGTAGAAATTAGTCAAAATAATTGTCCCCAACCAGCCAAGGTATTGGGAAGCGTCAGCTTGACCGCTCCGGCTACTCTAACCGCCACGATTACCCCAGTGCTCCGTTTTGCTACCTACCACGTCACTTGTGCCGATGGTGAAGATGGGCAAATCAGGGTAGACAATGTGACCGGAGGCAATGGCAACTATACTATAGAACTCAACGAAAACGGCGCCAAAATCGCTACCCAAACGGGCACCTCGGCTTTGTTTACGGGCTTGCGCCCAACTAATTTCCAGGGGGGCACCGTAGTGTATAGCATTCGGGTAGTGGACGACAAAACCTGTGAATACATCAGTTTGCCCATTCAACTACAGGCACCTCCCGTGCTTACAGTATCGCTCACTCCTGAGCGGGTCACTTGTAAAGGCGAAAGTAATGGCAGTATTGCCGCCACCATTGGCGGAGGAGTCAAGCCTTATACGATCCAGTGGGTAGATGGAGCCAATAGCCCGGTAACCGCTGAGATTACCTTGGGGGCGACCGAAAACACAGTTACCTTGAGCAACCGTCCGGCGGGAGCCTACAAGCTCCGGGTAAAAGACGCTCAAGGTTGCCACAACTTTGTGACCGGAGGTTGGTACGAAATTTCTACTACCATAGACGAACCTTCGGTAGCCTTTGCCTTTGAAGTAGCTTCTTTTGCTATAGACTCGGTGTCTTGTCACGGAGGCAGCGATGGCCGCGTGACCCTCGCTGTAGCAGGCGGTTGGGGTGGCTATACCTATTCCAAAGACGGCACCAACTTCCAGGCTTCAGCGGCTTTTAGTGGCTTTGGCGCAGGAGACCATACCCTGTACGCCCGTGACGCCGAAAACTGTACGATCAGTACTGTAGTTACGATTAAAGAACCACTATTACTCACGCTTACCCAGCAAAAAATCACCCAGGTGAGTTGCAAAGGAGGCTACAACGGCACCTATATTTTTGAAGCCAAAGGAGGCAATGATGCAGGTAGTCAACCCTATACTATCCTGGTCAATGGAGCCCCTTACGCCGAAACCGATTGGTTCCATTGGACCAGTAACCGTCAAATTGCCCTCAGGGGTTTGGCAGCAGCCAGTTATACTATTCAGGCAACTGACTACAAAGGTTGCCAGCAAACTTTAAGCTTTACCATTACCGAACCCACCCAATTAGCGGCAAGCGTAACCAACATTACTACCGCTACTTGTGGTTTGCCTAACGGCAGTGCCACCGTGATGGCCACCGGAGGAACTACTCCCTATAGTTATACCTGGAAAAAATACGAGGAGGCCTTGGGGACCTTAAAAACCTGGAGCACCTCCGCCCAATTAACGAATGCTGAAGGCGGCGCTTACGAAATGATTGTAACCGATGCTTTGGGTTGTTCGGTGACCCAAGTGGTACAATTGTCCAATGCCGATGCCGCCAGGGTTACCAACCAAAGCATTACCCCCGTCACTTGCGCCGAAGCAAAAAATGGCACAGCTACTTTTAGCGTGGCGGGCAACTTTCCTGTCCAGGTAAGTTGGGTAAACGGCAACGAGACCGGGCAAATTACCTGGCAAAACGCCACTACCCTCAAGCTCAGTGGGCTTGCCAAGGGTTACCACGATTTCCAAACCCAGGATGCCAAAGGTTGTATCCGTTTTGAGCGGGTGCTCGTGCCGGGTCCCGAACCTTTGCTTATTACCCGCCAAACGAGCCAAGACCCTACTTGCCACAACAGCACCAATGGTGGCTTGGCAATTGCGATCAGTGGAGGTACTGCCCCTTATACTATTCAGTGGGACAACGGACTGGCTGCGGGAGCCACTTCTTTTGATAACCTCAGCGCGGGCACCTACACTGTAGCAGTGACCGATGCTAAAGGTTGTACCAGACAGGCGAGTTTTATCTTACAAAACCCCTTGCCTATCAGTGTAGACCTGGGCGTTGGCAGCACCGTATGTGCCGGGCAGAGTGTAACCTTAAAGCCCACGATTCCGGCGGGCAATACCATTGCTACCTACGCCTGGACTTCGGCGAGTGGGAATTTTAGCAGCAGTGCGAGCGAAGTAACCGTAAACACCGCCGATACTTACTTCCTGACCGTGACCACTGCGGCAGGTTGCAGTGGCAGCGGGCAGTACAAACTGGCAAATTCAGCCAGTGCCTTCGAAGCCGATTTTCTGATGCCTTCCGACGCCGTGGTGGGCGATACGGTGGTGCTCATTGAGATTTGCCGCCCGGCGCCTACCACCTTGTTTTGGGATATTGAAGGGCTCGACCAAGACGTATTTTTGCTGGAGAGTACTGTGACCAATCCTAAGCAACATTTACTGGTGCCCAAAGAAGGCACTTATACCGTGCGTTTGTACGCCTCGCTAGGGGGTTGCCAGGACGTGTTCGAACGCCAGGTAACCGTGGTGAAAGCCGAAGACAAGCGTTTTGCCCAGTCAGGCAAAGCAGGCCAACAAATTACTGCCCAGGTATCGCCTAACCCAGTGACTGGTGGCAAGGTAAATATTGCCGTTTCTTTGGCGCAAGCCGCCCCGGTATCGGTAGAGATTTTCAACATTTCTTCGGGCAACCGTTGGCGTTACAAGCAACCGATCAAAGGCAGTGGGCAAACCGATTACCATTGGTTGCTCCACATTCCCGAAATGACCCAAGGGGTGTATGTAGTACGGGTACAAACCCCTACCAGCCAGAAAATGTTGAAGGTAGTGGTGAAATAAAGAGAGATTATGTTACTTTAAATGATCAACAGGAAGTAGTTGGTATTTTACTACTTGAAGATAGCTTAAGAAAAGCCTGTAGCCTTGGTTACAGGCTTTTTTTTGAAGCTAAAATCAGCGATGAAAACACTCCCCAAAATCTGAGTATTTCCAAAATATTATGTATTTTAGGTCTTATGGAAGACAAAGAATGGACTTATCCTTTTGACAAACCCCATAGTTGGGACTGGCGCGATGAGCAATGGTATATGCGTTATCTGGAGCTGAAGGCGTATAAAAAAATGTATGGAGATTGTAGGGTGCCCAGAGGATGGGAGAAGAATCAAGCACTTGCTGGTTGGGTAAAGGAACAAAGGAGCAACAAAAAAAAGATGGTTTCGTGGCGAGTAGAGCTGTTAAACCAATTAGGCTTTACCTGGGCAATAAGACCTTCTAAGGTTGCCTGGGAGGTTCATTATGAGGAGTTAATAGATTTCAAAAAAAAGCATGGACATTGCAATGTTACAAAGTCATTCAATAAAAAACTAGGTTTTTGGGTCAATACCCAAAGAAATAAATACAAAGACAATAGCTTGGCACCCGAAAGAAGACAACGACTGGAAGCCATCGGTTTTTCGTGGAGCGCGCGGGAAAGTAATTGGATGATTTCTTATGCGCTTTTAGAAGATTTTCACGCCTTGCACGGGCATTGCCGGGTAACCACCACCGACCAGAATACCAGCTCGCTTGGTTATTGGGTAAGGCATCAACGCAGACACAAAGATAAATTAAGTCCTAAACAGTTAGAGTTGCTCAATCAATTAAACTTCGACTGGGAGGTATCTCGTAAAGAACACCCCTTTCTGCAAAAGCATTTTGAACAACAATGGATGGCCTGCTTCGAGGAGCTTAAGCAGCTGACAGCTACTCAGGGGCATTGTGAGGTGCCTCCTGAGCAAACCAAATTAAATGCCTGGGTTTCTACCCAAAGAACATGCTTCAAAAAACAAACGCTTTCGCAGGAACGTACTGACTTGCTCAATAGCATTGGGTTTGAGTGGGTAAGAGACAGTCATTTGTCCAGAACCACACTAGGGGAGCATGAAAAAAAGTGGATGGAGATGTTTGAGCAACTTAAATTATTTCAGGAGGCACAGGGGCATTGTTATGTACCGCGAAGCGAGTCAAAAGAAATGAAGAAGTTGGGGGAGTGGGTGTCTAACCAAAGACTTTATCATAAAAGGGGTACATTGTCTAAAGCGAGGGCAACACTGTTGGAAAACATAGGCTTCGATTGGGGTGGAGCAGCCTTGGCTGAGTCTAAATGGACTGCCATGTTTCAAAAGTTAAAGGCATTTCAGGCTACCCATGGGCATTTTCGGATAGTAAGAAATACCGAAGAATTAAAAAAGTTGGGGCAGTGGGTGAGTAACCAAAGACTTAAATACAATAGGGGTAAGCTTGCCCCCGAAAAGGTAGAGCTCTTTGACAGCATAAATTTTAGCTGGGAAGGAAACGAAAGGCTTGACGAACAATGGATGGAAATGTTTAAGCGATTAAAGTCGTTCGAGGCGGAACATGGACATTGCAATCCCCCCAGAAATACCGGGCAAACAAAAAAACTGAATAGTTGGATAACCAGGCAAAGGAAAGAACGTAAGGAGAGCAAACTTGCACAGGAACGGATACATTTGCTGGATAGCCTTCATTTTGAATGGTCAAGAGAAGGGAAGGTTATTTATACTGAAGCCCATGAGCAAGATTGGATGGAAAGTTTTGAAGAACTTAAGGCATTTCGAGCCAGCCATGGGCATTGTAACGTGCCCCATAGCAATGAGCAAACAAAAAAATTGGCAGGGTGGGTAGGACACCAAAGACAACGCTACAAAAAAGGGACAATCCTTCCTTATCGGGTGGACCTACTGAATGGCCTTGGTTTTGAGTGGTCAAGAAAAGGCAAGGTAGCAGACATAGGAAGACGCAAAGACCAGTGGGCAAAAAGATTTGAAGAACTCAAGCAGTTTAAGACCGAACATGGACATTGCAACGTAACCAGGACTCAGTCAAATTCTTTAGGTCGTTGGGTACATTTTCAAAGAGACCGCTTTAAAAAAGGGCGGCTGCCTCAAAACCGGGTAGACTTACTCAACAGCCTTGGTTTTGTGTGGGTGCAAAGTAGCAGAGCGATTCCAGTGGGGGCAGCCTGGAAACAAAGTTTTGAAGCACTCAAGGCATTTAACGAAGAACACGGACATTTTAGGCTATCTAAAAAACAACCCAGGCAAAAAATGCTTAGTCATTGGGTGGATCACCAAAGGGATTGTTTCAAAAAAGGAACTTTATCTACAGTCAAAATAAATTTACTCAACAGCATTGGTTTTGTCTGGAATCCTCCAAAAACTAAGAAAACCAACTAAACCTTACCCCGAAAGTTTCAAGCGTAAATTAGTCGAGTAAACCTGCTTGAAAATAACTATCTTTGAGGAAAGAACACCTGCCTTTCCACATTTTCAAAATATTTCTTGTTAAAAGTGTCCAAAGTCGACCGCTGAAATGGGTATATCTAGTCTATAGCCCAGTGCCGTTTGCTTAAGCCTTACCAGCCGCTGAGATGGGTATATCTAATTGATAGCCAAGATAAAGAAAAGGCTAAAAGCTAACAGCTAAAGGCCAACAAAGCCCAAAAGCCAGGAACAAAAAAGCTAAAGGCTAAGCTACTCGAAGAACAAAAAAGCTAAAGCTCAAAACCAACTACTTAAACCAAACCAAGGTAATGCGCATCCATTTATTCAAGTGCCTTATTATTGCGGGAGTTTTGCTCTTAGGAGCGAGTGGTTATACCACCGCCCAACAAAATTACAGCGTAAAGATCATTGCTACCGTAGCCCGGCCAGTTTCTCCTTATCTCTCAAACTTCGGATATAACCACTCACTTCAATTGACCATGGTGCTCAACGGCTTGACCTCGTACGCTGGTTACTTGCGAATTAAATTGGAAAGCATCGATGGGCGGGGAATTGTCATACAAACGAGGGATAGTTACCGACCCTTGCTCGACCTGGGACCTAGCCAGACCCTGAGCGGCTCGGAATTATCGGATTATTTCTCGGCTAACAATCTGTCATTCTCTGGGTACTCCCGGCAGCAATATTTGAAGACGAAAAGAGTGCCTGACGGAATTTACCGAATATCATTTTCTTTCGTGGATAGATTCCGGACTAATGTATTGGTGTCCAATGTAGACATTTTGTCGCAGAAAACGTTGCGGGTATTTGCTTTGCAACCAGTAATCGTAAATACCCCTATTCATTTCTCTACCCTAAACAGCCAGAATAGTGGAAATGTTCCAATTTCTATCAACTGGGCTCGTCCTGCTAACACGCCCTTTAATCCTGAGTATGAATTGATATTGAACGAGCTACGCCCCAATTGTCAGAACCAATATGCGAATATAAACGCAAATAACCCAACCGCCAGCCGAATATCTCAAGGCGAAATATTCAATTGCCTGGGGCCAGAGATATTTCGTGCCACCACAACTAGCCTAGCTTACAACTACGGCATGCAAGCCGAACCTGTGTTGGGCTTGGGTAAATGGTACGCCATTCGCATCCAGGCGCGCGACCCCCAAGGCAGAACCTTGTTTATCAACGATGGGGTGAGCCAGATTCGAGTGTTTCGCTATGGCAAACCCTGCCCCGTGCCCGCCCGCCTTCAGGCAAAAGCCCTCAACCCCTACCAGGTACAACTCGATTGGGATGCTCAAAACGACCACACAGGCTATACTGTCCACTTCAAACGCGAAGGCGATGCCTACAAGTGGCATACCAAACGTGCCCTCTCCAACCGCGTCCAAATCAACGACATGGAACCTGGAGTGTCCTATTCGTTCAAACTTACCGCCGATTGTAACGCCTTTGGCAGTGAAGAAACCGCCACCGTAGATTTCAGGATGCCCACTCCCAAGCCCACCGGAGTACAATGCGGCAAGCCCCTGGTGGTAGACCTGAGCAACCAACGCCCTATCTCAGGTTTGCGAGTAGGCGATAAGATCATGGCAGCCGACTTTGAATTTACCCTGGTAGAGGTCAAACCCTTGGGAGGAGGTTGGTTTGCCGGGCGAGCCTACACCCACATCAAGTTTTTTCAGGGAGCCAGGGTGTTTGCCCGGTTCGACCGCATCAAGATAAACACCGACAAGCGCCTCATCGACGGAGAGCTGACCACTGATGGGGCAGGCACCCAAATTATACCCGACGAGTGGCGCGACCAGTATTTGAGCTTTATGGGCGAAATCAACAATTTATTTGACGAAATAGAACGCGGGCTGGACAAGCTAGACCAGGTGGTGGGCAAAATAGACCAAGTACTCAAAAAGGTAGAACAGTGGGTAAAAAACTACAATGGTCCCGACAAAACCGAACTACTGGAAACGATCCAAATTGGTAAAAAGACGATTGAGGACGGGAAGAAAGATTGGAAGGATGGAAAGATAACTGAAGCCACCAAAAAACTGAAGGATGGGGGTGGGAAGATTCTTAAAGTAGCGGGCAAGCTGGCCAAAGAAGCCCTGGAAAGGTTATGGCAAGAATTGAGTGATTTGTTTAGAAAAATTGTTCAGGCAATCAAAGGCGATGACGATGCCCGGCAAAAGCAACTTTCCGGACAAATGGATAGCTTAAGTGTAACCATTGACCGGGAGGTAGCCAGGCTAAGCCCTACCATTGCCCCCGAAAACGCCCCCACACCACAAGCAGACTCTACCGCCTGGCTGGTGGTAAATACCAATGTAGCATCGGCTACCTCGCAGTATCCGGTGACCAAAGTCTACCTGGAAGCCCGACAAAAATATGCAGTAGTGAATGTTCAGCATGGTCAAAAGAAAATCCGCTTGGTGTTGTTGGTAGAATTGCTCCAAAAAGCCGATAAAATGGCCTTGGTGGTGAAGCAAATCAAAGACAAAGCAACAAATATAGTGGAGGAATATAGCCGCCTCAAAAAGGCAGGTAAAAACGAATTAGAGATCATTAACGGTTTGAAGGAGCTGGTAGCCCAGTTTATCAACCAAGCCGTAGTCACTCCGTTTTTAGAAGAAAACGGGTTAAAAAAATAAGCAAATATGTGGATGATTCAACACAAAACTTTGGATACTATGTTGTATACCTTTCTCAAAAAATACACTTTGCTGCTTTGTTTGCTTTTGGCAAGCCTGAGTGGGCAGGCAAAAGAAACCGACCCCGAAATACAACGCCGGATAGCCACAGGCACTAAAGAATTAAAGACAATCATTGCCCAAAATGCCTGGAACAATGCCCACGGTTTGTCGCACCTCAACCGCTATGTGTTTGGCAATACCAAGTGGATCAAGGTACACCAACAAGCCATTGACAACCCGGCGGCAGAAGCGATCAACGCCTTGTTGGTAAAATACAACGAACAAGCTGCTGGGGGCAAGCCCTATGTCTACAATGCGGTAAAGTTGTATGTCTACCTGGGGGGCATTCAGGGGTTTAAAGCCCCCAAACCCGCCAAAAATGAAACCATCGCCCAAACCATTGCCCGGATGAAACGGGAGGGTGACCGCCGCTTGTATGAATATACCCAATACCAAACCGCCCTCCGAAAAGAATACCAAGTACTGAAGGGGATCATGAAAAGTGCCCCGGCGGCCTTTCAAAAATCTAGCTACCAAATGCTGGCGGGGCTGGCCATGTACCTCGATGTATACCCCGAAAAAATAGCTTTGAAACCCAACGAAGTATTGGTCGCGGGCATCCACGGCATATTGCCCAATGCCTCGCTCAGCAAAACCGATGGCGCCATTGCTCCCGTGTTGCGCAGCCAAATGCGTTCTTATATGAAAGCTGTGATCAAGGAACAGCCCCAGCTTACCCCCACCGAAGCGCGCCAACGAAGGGCACAAGCCACCCAAAAGCTGGTAGAAGCCTTGCTTGCCCAATTGGGCAATTACCACCCGGTAAAAAATCCGGCGAAGATTGACTTGAACGCCGAAATGCCCAAGCTCCTGACCATTACCCACCAAGCCGCCAAAGTAGAAGCCATGCAAAGCCAGGTGCCTACCCAAGCCCAATCGGAGCTGGCGGGCAAGGTAGAGGTCTGGAACTACACCGGGCTCAAGGCGAAGGGTTTTCGCTGGGCAGCCACCGAAGACGATAAAATGAGGGCAGAATTTGTCAAGAAAATTGTGTTGGTGGTCACCAACTCCCATACTTCCCGTAGCACCTTGTTTGACATTGCCAACCGCAAAGGACGATTTAATCCGGGGGACGATGAAATGGTGTTTTGGGTACATTACACCGATGCCCGTCACCACACGGCTACTTTTTGGTACAGCCCGCAAGTAGAAGAAGCCCTGCAAAAACTCAAGGCTGACCAGGGAGTCCGCAGGCTCTTTGAAGATATGATGCGCCGGGGGGTAGACGAGATGGGCAAAAGTCTGACCCAGGTATGCGGGGCGGTACACTATGTGACCCGAATGCTGACTAACTGCATAAAAGCAGGGCAGATACCCGAAAAGTATTGGAACCGGGAACACAAAGATTATGTAAAAAGCATGCGCTGGGTGCTGGCCATTGTTGCCATGGATTTTAGCGGGGGCGAGCTGGCCACCCGTTACTTTGCCCTGAGTTGTGGGTTGTGGAATGGCACCCTCAAAACGGTGGGCGATATTACAGGGCTGGTGGCGATGTTTACGGGCTATGTGTCTGACCCTAAACTACGCAGTCAGATGGATGGAATGTTTAAAACGCTCAAAGACAAGGGCTTTTTTAACCTCATCGGCGAGCAGTTTGGCAAGCATTTTAATGCTTTGGCCAAAATCAACCACAAATCTTTTTACCTCCTGGGCGAAGACATCATCTTTATTCTGTCGATGGCGACCGGGGCAGGCGAGCTGGGCTTGTTTGCCAAAGGAGGCAAGCTGGCCAAGTTGGGGCAAGGGCTCAATGGAGCCGTGAAAGGGGGCAAAGCGGCGCTTACGGTGGCGCAAAACAGCTTCCGGGTATTACGCCGACAATTGGCGGGGCAAGTCAACTTTGTCTACCGCAAAACGACCCAAGCTTACGACATAGTGGCTTCGGGCAAGGTGATCGCTACTTTGCAGGGAGGAAAGATCAAAGTCAAGCGTTGGATCAACACTACCCAAGATAAAATACTGCACCCCAAGTCGATGGACAATAGCCCGGATGGGAAGTTTATTGCCAAAAATGAAAAGGGGGAGTATGGGGTTTGTAACCGCCAAGGCAAAGCTTGCTTTGTAGCAGGCACCCTTATACTGACTAACAAAGGCTACAAAAAAATAGAAGACATCAAGGCAGGTGATTGGGTATGGAGTTATAATGAGCAAACAAATAAGCAAGAGCTAAAACAAGTAACTTCTACTATAGAACTTAAGGCGAGTGCTTTGATTTTGCTTAAGTTTAGCAACGAACAAATCTACGCTACTTCTGACCATCCATTTTATCTGGAGGGTAAGTGGGTAAAAGCGGGTAACCTGAGCCAAGGTGATCGTTTGCACCTCTTTCAGAGTCGTAAAATAGCCCTGAATCACCTCATTAAAATTGATACCTCTGTTACTGTTTACAACTTTGCCGTAGCTGATAATCATAACTATTTTGTGGGGCAAAACAGGGTATTGGTACATAACTCGAATGGTTGTGGAGATTTGCTTGCCCGTACCAACAGCCAGGCACTCAAGGATAAAATTAACGCCTTGGGCGATGGCAAGTCAAAGTTTTTAGATGACTTTAAAAATGCTTCCGACGATGTTTTGGCTAAGTTTGAGGCGAAGCCTGAGTTGGTTGAAGCTTGGAAGAAGTTGTTGGATGATGCTGGGGAAACTGCACTTAGAAAGAATGTTGGGGAATTACAAAAGATAACAGATAATTTAGCAGAAGTTAAGAAAATCGGCTACAGCAAGTGGAAAGTAAAAAGTTTACTTAATAGCAATGCCTACAAAGAATTAGATGACTTACTAACTACTAGTAAAATTAGTGAAGTGGAATTTACAGCTTTTGCTAAGGAGTTACGTGCCAACTCTTCTTTTAAAAATCAAATTAACCAACCTAATCCAAGAATAGGTGTAGTAGGTGAGATTAAACAGTGGTTTAACAAACATCGAGTAGCTAATAACCCTGAATTAATCCCTTGTAAAGAATTTGCCAGAGCCAAAGCCAAAATGGGTCGCCCTTATGAACATCAACTAAAAAATGGATTGCTTGATATTTTCAACCCTAAAAAGCAAGTATCTTATAAAGACCAGACGGTGATGGTTGATTTTGTCATTACAAGAGAGGGCAAGCTCATTGTCGGACGGAAACACGGCAAAATGGCTGATGAATTCCCCGTGAGAGGTGCAGGAGAATTTGTAGTTGTGAATGGTAAAGTACGAAGTTTGACTAATAAATCAGGACATTACCAACCCAATGTGGCAGAAACTAAGCGAATGATCAAAGAACTGGAAGAAATGGGGTTAGACTTAAGCGAAGCCAAAATCTTTGATCTAAACAAAAACATTGACCTCGTCATCCAAAACAAGGGTATTTATGAAAAAATGCTTAAAAATGATGTTTGGCGAGATATTCCTCACGAGGTGCTTGACCACCCTAACTTAAAAGCAGTTTATGAAAAGGTGCAAAGTTTAGGTGCAGATGCCGAAAAAGCTTTTATGGAAGGTTTATCGCCCCAGTCGTTTAGAAAAAAAGTTTTTGATAATCCAAGCTTACTAAATAATTGGTGGTCTGCGGCAAAATGGGCGCGTAATCGTTTGGTAGTGAGCTTAAAGCGAGAGTTAAGAGAATTATTAGGAGATCAAATACAAGCGAATCAAATTTTGAGTTTGTATAGGAATACACCTGATTTGTTGCCTAGATTGAGTGAAACTGTAAAACTTCTAAAAACTCATAAACTTTCCGCAGAAAATAATTTAAAAATTTTGAAAAATAAGGCTTTTGTAGAAGCAAGTGTTATGCGAGAACAAGGCATTAAAATTAAGCCTGAGTGGTGGAATGATGTAAATAATAGATGGTTAAAAACATTCGACAAGAAACAAGCTAATCTATCAAAAAGCGAACTTTTAGAATACAGAAAGAATAAGATGACTACTGCTGCTCAAGATATGCAAGCGAAGAAAGGAAGAGTAGTTGAAGAAATTGGGGTTGTCTTTGGTAGGAGACCAGCCTATGAAATTACCAAGGAGTTTGATGACGTAATGAAAACTACGAACCAGCTTTTTATACATGATCCTTCTTGGCGAAAGTGGGGTATTATCTTACCAAAAGTTTTACCAGGAAACTTTCTTGACAATGTTGTTCAAGCTTGTGAAACAGCAGCAAGAATTAAGACGTGGAATTTAGTTGTAAATGGTAAAAAACTAAAAGGTAAAGTTTACATCAATCTGGAGGATTACAATATATTCAATGCTATGCATGCCATGTATGGTAATCCTAACAGTTCCAAAGTAATTAATACAGCACTAAAAAATAAAGGTAATCCATTTCATCAAACTAGAATCACTGATATGGAAATAGCTAATATTGTACGAAATAAAAAATGGTTTGAAAACACTGGGTTTATCAAAAAGGAAAATGGAGTTACTAGAATTTTATCCAAGCAGGAAGTCGAGCAAACTTACGGTATAAAATATATAGGAGATATAGCAGCAAACAAATTTAAGTAAGTTATAGTGAGTGGTGAAGTTGAGGTTAAATTAAGCTTCACCGCTCACTACACTAATAATATTCTGACACAGGTAAATATTTGAATGGGATGTCAAGCTCTTCTGATAGTTCTTCTCCATATTCCTTTAAGTCTTCATCATCAACATGGTGATACCATTCAATTGTCATATTAGGCAGTACCTTCAAAATTTTTATAATGTTGATAATTAATTTTCCCCCCTCTTCATTTATGTAATGAAGGTAAAAACGGAAAGTAGTAAAAGGATTAGGTTTTTTAACGTATTCTGTCAACCAATCTAGGATTGAATCACAAAAAGTCTGATCATCAGGCAAAACATCACCTTTCATTTTAAAAGTCCCTTCTTCGGCGTTCAAAATGACTAATGGGGTATACTCATACTCTTCTTTGAATTGTAATGGCTTCAGTATCATTATAAATAAGCTTGTCTAGTTTTAAAATCTCTCAAAAAAGCATCAAGCATCTTTATTACACAGGTTTTCTCTTCTTCAGGAAGTTTTTGAATATCAGAGGTTTATCTAAAACTGTTTCCGAGTTGCCTACCAAATAATCTAAAGATACCTCGAGAGCATTAGCAATTTTGGTCGCAATGTCAATTGAAGGTTTAATTTCATCGCGTTCGTAACGACCAATTGTTACCGCAGTTATTCCCACTTGTTTGGCCAATTCTCCTTGTGAAAAGTCCTTTTTTTTGCGTTCTACTGCTACATTTTCACCAAAAGACATATCGTAAATGCTATTAAAAAAGCGTATAAATTAATTGTTTATCAAAAATACAATACTTATCTGCTACATCAAAATAGTAAAAGAGCTTAAAACTCTACAGATTATTCGTTACCAAATGAAAACCTGTTTAGGGCATCATTGACTTGTTCTGGAGAGATGTCTTGTTGTTCAAAAAATCGCTGAGCAAGTTTGTAGTTAATGAGTTGTGCAAAGCCATTTAATATAAAATGCCTTGTTATTTTCCCTTTTCCTCCTCCCAGTTGTGCAATCCACTCAATAGTTTTATCCTGAGTAAGCTGATCCTCTATTTCATAAAAGTAGCCTGCGACAAAGTAAATGAGAGAAATAAGGTTTTTAACCACATTGTAGTCAGGTATCCTGTTATCTTCCCAACCTAAAACCTCCTTACAAAACTTAAATACCCCTTCAATCTTGGCTCTCTTGCAGTATAACTCAAACACCATTTGCGCCATTTGAAGCTGATCAACCTGCATATTGGTGATAAGCAACATGGGGTTTTTAAAAATATTCCGTCCAGCACGGTCAAAAAAGCGAATCTTTACTACACTATATATCCTACCTTTGATTTCTACTTCGTTCCACTCAAAAACCCCCTTTGCATCCTGATAGGTCTTGCCCTGTAAAGTCATTTTCTGATAATGAACTTCATCCCCTTGAAAAAACTGCTGATGCCTCAGTTTGATGTTCTTTTCCTTCCCGCTACTACACACTTGTAATTCATTGGAGACCCTATTGAGCTTGCTGCGAACTACAAACAGGTTACCCAAATCCGTTTCATGTTCAAATACCTCCGTATCATCGAAACCTCGGTCATATACATCTACAATGACAGCATTGGGATTAGAAGCACGAATTTGCCCAGTAATTTGACTGGTATGATCCTTGACCAAGCTCTTGAGGTTATAACCTTGCCCCGAAGTAAGAGCTAACTTTATTTCTTTTGCCCTATTTTGATCCTTAAGCTTATTATCTTCATAAAGCCGAAGCTCCTCTACCTTTAAATAGTTAGCGTCGGTTGTGCTGTAGGGGCTACACCTAAGCAAACGAAGGTTTTTGCCACGAATGTCGACACAAGCACTGCTCAGGGAACGGTAGCCATTAATCAGTTTTTTGTCCAAGTCCAATACTTTACACAGGTGGTCAGCCTCTTGGCTATATTTTTTGCGAATGTCACTGGGATCATGCAATACTACTACATAGTCCTTATCCTTGAAATATTCGCTATTGTTCGCCAACAAGCTAATGTTGAGCTTTTCACTATCCAAAACTGTTTTTAAGCTGCCATCCAACATACGGTGATTTCTTGTGTATTCATTTGTGTCTTCGGAAATAGTATAAAGGTTACTCTTCTTCGTAGAAATTAGCTTTTCTATCAAAGAGGAAGCGTTTTTTTTACTTGGGTTTGACCCAACTGAGCTAGTAATGACTCACAATAAGCAGGTAAAGTAGGCATTTTTGACCCTAAATTTAAAACATTTGCAACTCTTCCCTAATCTGTAGAGTTTTCAGAAAAGAGCTGTTCTTTTTATTCGAATATGCTACATTTGAAGCATAAACGATATAAATAGTGATTTTTTAAACATCTAAATACTTATTGATATATCATTTATGCTTTTATCCAAGCAAAGCCCCACTGGTGCACATTTTAATGTGTTCCTTTTTTCTACGAGCATTTAATAATGCGGTTACGAAGCAAACTAAATATTGATTATTAGAAAGTGAAAGCCGAGTCATTTGTCTATAGCTTTTTTATGAATAAGTCTGTCTAGTTTTTACATCTCTCAGCAAAGCATCCAGATTATATAAAATGCATTCTCTGCCTTTTTCGGAGAGTGGGGAATGCATTTGTTTCTTTCAGCCCCGCTGGAGTAAGTCGCCTCGGATGCGCCGTCTTACTCAATATAGATTAAGTTAAAATCAGCTTGCTTGTACCACTCAATGGTACAAAGTTAGAGGTGGTGACCGTACCAATGCGTGCGAAGAATTGACATATTACACACCTCACGGCAAACGTACTTGTATACCGCTGATTTGTTTGATATACTATTTTTTCTTGTCAACAAAGTTACAGGTGAAAAGTACCAGGCATAGCTCACTATTAAAGCTGGCCTACCCCTCCTGCACCATCATTGCCCCATTGATCTTGCGCACAATCTCCTGTACAATCAAATCGGCCGATTGCTGCACCTCTTGACCTTTGGCATCCAGGTTGTTGATACTGTCTACATCATCCCGATGATGTTGCCAATGGTAATGTTGATGTTTACTTGTTTGCTGCCTCCCCCCGTGATTTTATTCATGCCACTCGCACTGGTGGTAGCATCGCTGCCACCAGTGGGACTTGCCTTGGTTTTACCCGGCGTTTTGGTGGGGTTAATCAAGGTATTGAAAGCCGCACCAGTCATCGTATCTACCGTTTTTTTCTTACGGTCTTCATTGAACCTGTCTATCTCATCCTGTAGTTTTTTGAGGCGTTTTTTACGCTCTTTTTCTTCCTTTTCCTGTTGTTCTTCGGCGGGAGTCTTGGGTTGGGGCTTTTTGTCTTGCTGGGCTTGATCTTTTTGTTTTTGACTCAGGCTGTCTGCCTCTTTCGACATCACCCCAATCAGGCGCAGCCCTTGTTTGATTTTGTTGAATACCCAGCTAAACTTGTCAATCAACCAGTTGAACAAATCGCCAATGCCACCAAATACTTTGCCCACAATGGTACCCAAACCTTCAAAAGCTGTACCTACCACTTTAAGCAAAATGCCTCCAATCCACAAAAAGAGTTTGCCCAGTGGGGTAAGCAGGCGTAAAATCACCCGAAGCACCGGGCGCAAACCATTAATCACGGCAGTAACTCCTGCCATGACATTCCCTAGCAAGCCCCCCACATCTACGTTTGCCCGAAACGAATCGGCAAGCTGATAGACAAAAGGCAACACCATATTTACCACTCCGGTAATTGTCTTCCAGATATGCCCAAAATTGTCCATAATCGTATTTGCCACATTGAGCACTACCTCAATGAGAGGCGATAGTGCCCCAATCAGGTTGCCCGCGATGTTCCATACATCCTGGCTGACCATCAGCAGGTTGGTGCGTAACCCACCAAGCAGCTGCTGAATATGATCTTTCATGGGGGCAAAGGTGGTGGCCAGGCGACCAATCAACCCTGAGATATTAGCAAGCATTGTGGCAATAAAAGGAGAGACAAAGCTGACTGCCTGGGCAATGCCCTGCACCACCTCTTTTACGCCCAGCGAAGCATTGCCAAACGCGTGTAGGCTGCCCTTTGCCCCCAACAAATCGCGTTTGAACTGCCCAAAGGCTTGACGCAAGGGAGCAAAAGCATCGCTGAGTATTTTGTAATACTGTCCAAAGTTTTCGCCCAAATCACTGAGCACCCCCGTCATTGATTGGGTCATTTGGCGCAGGAAAGGATCAAAGCGGTCACCAATTTCAATCATTAGTCCACTAAAAGCCGACTTTGCCTTGGTGACATCCCCCGCCAGGTTGTCTTCCATCGTTTTGGCCATTTTTTTGGCGGTGCCCGCTGCGGTATTGAGCACAATGTCGTAGCCCTTGATGGCTTCAGCTCCTTTGAGGGTAATTTCACCTCCTTTTTTGAGGGCAGCCTGCAAACGCTTTTCCCCAAGGAGTCGCTTCATCAGGGCTACCTGGGTGGCATTGGCCGCATCAATTTTTAGCTTCTTTTCTCCGTTGAGTAGCGAGAGCATATTTTTGGTGGCCTCAGAACCATAAAGGGTGGCAATGGTGGCTTGCTTTTGCTTGTCGGTCATATTGACCGTGACTCGGTTGAGTTCCTGAATCATCCCGGCGATGCCTTTGAACTTGCCCTTGGCATCAAACATTTCAATGCCTAAGCCTTTCATGAGGGTACGCATTTGACGGGTGGGTTTGGCCAGGCGATTGAAACCCGAAGCCAGGGTAGTGGTGGCTACCGAACCCTGCAAACCATTGTCGCCCAAAATACCAATGGCTGACGCCGATTCTTCCAGGCTTACTCCCAAAGCCCTTGCTGTAGGTGCCAGGTACTTCATACTTTCGGCGAGCATTTCGAGGTTGGTATTACTGGAAGTAATCGTTTTGGCAAATACATCGGCTACCCGGTCGCTTTGGTCAGCGCTGAGCCCAAAGGCAGAAATGGCATTGGAGGCAATGTCGGCGGTGCGTCCCAAGTCCATTCCCGAAGCCGCCGCCAGGTCAAGCACTCCCCCCAAGGCACTCGCCGCATCCTTTGCCGAAAAGCCCGCCATCCCCAGGTACTCTAAACCTTGCCCCGCTTCCCTGGCGCTAAACCGGGTCGTTTTACCCATTTCAAGCGCCTTGTTACGCAGTACTTGAAACTCTTCGGCGTTTGCATTACTAATGGCTTGCACCCGGCTCATCTGGGCGTTGAAGCCCATACTTTCTTTGACCGCCACTCCAAAGGCAAGGGTGGCGGCTGCCCCCATGGCAAGCAAGGTCTTTTTGAGTCCTTTGAAGGCAGTGCTCACTCCCGAAACTACGACCCCACGAAGCTTGCCCATTTTGCGGATGACCCTTGAAATGGCGTTGCCCACGGCAGCTACCGCACGGCTTGCCACCGGGAAACGCTCCTGAAACTTGCCCGCTGCTTTGCTTGCTTGTGCACCCAGTTGCTCTACCTTAGACCTGGCTTTTCCGGCAAGCTTGTTTAATTTATCAACTTTGGAACTTGCCAGGTCCCGCATTTTGAGGGCAAACTCGTAGATTTTCATGAGATGTTTTTGCTCTCAAGCTAGGTGGGATTTGAGGATAGTATAAAGTCTTTATTTAGGCTTTAGTTAATTACAAAGGTAAAATAGTAGCTAAAGACAAGGATTAAAATCAAAAGTATTTAGGTTGGTGTTTTGAATGATAGGGTTAAATATATTCAGAAAGTTTTATGCACCTGACTGTTATCAATTTCTGAATGA